>NZ_JACSOF010000033.1:0-48518 GCF_014349205.1 Photobacterium sp. BZF1 | reverse complement strand
TCGTCGGTAAAGCTACGTCTAGTAACAACTTTCATATAAACACCTCTTATTCCTAATAAAGAGGTGTCTACTTTTAGGGGGTCACTTCAGGTCCTGGGTGCGAGAATAGCTTTAACTTCATTACGTTGTCACGGATTAAACACTAAATTTTGTTGCCTTACCCACTCTTTTCAATTCTGATAATTTAGACGTCACAATAAGATCTGTAACACCGTCAACTTGGCCCTTTTTTAGCTGCTCTTTTCCGAGTGCCTAGGTCCTCGTTCCAAGGAGAATTAGGACATTAGACTAGATTGTCACGAAGTAATCACTGTAGCTTTGTTTTAGACTCCCTAGAACCCAGGACCAAGTAACCTAGGACCTCACATATAGAAAGAGCCCCTGTTCCTAAGAGGGGCTCAATAAGGGAGATATGAAGGGAGGTTTATTATTTAAACAGGCCAGATTGCAGATCTTCTCTTGCTTCTCGCCAGCCACCTAGCCAGTTTGTACGGGCCTCTGTCGATTGGTACGGACAGTCTTCACTGGAACGACCATTTATGCCAGCCTTATAGCCTTGAGATTGTGCGCGCTCCAGACGATCCCGCTTTTGTCTCTTCATAAGTTCGATCCTCATCCTTATCATTTACATTCATTACTATTGCATAATGATGGAGATGTTGTGTCTCCACTATTAAGAATTAGCTAAATAGAAGCGGAGATCAACTGTCAAAATAAAACAGGCTCACAAATTGTGAGCCTGAGTGTAATTTAACCAATTTTGACAAAAAATTACTTTCTTCGACGGAACCCTAGGAAGCCAAGGAAACCTAACGCCAGCATGCCCAGAGATGCACCCTGACGCTCCACACTGCTCTCAGCAGTTGGGCGAAGTTCAATTTCAGGCGCAACTGCAGCATTCGCATCAATTGGGATTAGCTTAACAGCTACAATGCGCTCCACATCAGGCTGACCGCCCTGACAGAATGATTCCTTAGTCAGATCGTCGTAACCACCTTCACACTTATAAGCCGTTGCAGAAATAACGCCAGCGTCATTAATGCCTGTTGCTTCGAAGATACGGTATTGGTTGGCTTCATCAGAGAACTGACCACCATTGGTCAAATCATCCAAGAAATACACATCGCCCTGCTTCAATGCAGCGGAACCTGGGATATCGCCCATTGCGTAAGTAAATGCACGTTGGCGGCGGAAACGACCATTGACCTGATTGACAGACTCAGCATCCAAACGACCTACAATCTGGTTATTGTTGTTAATCGCAGCAGGGAAACCATTTGAGCCAGTAAAGAACAGCGAAGAAATGGATGAATCCAAGTATTGAGCATTAGCACCTGTATTGTTGTCGTAGACAAACATACGCTCGGCATAAGAGCGGTTCTCGGCACGGAAACTCTTTGCTACACCCACTACTTTGTTATTGGCGTTAATGTCTGTCGCTAGCGTATACGTCAGTACTCGGTCACTGCTTCTTTCAAGCTCAAGGCCTGGGATCAGCTTACGGGTAAACGGCGTGTCACCATTAACATCCCCCGTCAACTCCCAAACAGATGCACGCATTGCATAATAATCATTGTCATAGCGATCTGTGGTATATCCAACAACAACAGGTTGGTTGTTGACTAACTCAATCGCACGCGCACTCGCCTGGAAAGAACGATCACTTTCATCTGGATCTAGCGTATTCAAATCATTTACAGCAAGCAACTTGGCTGCGACGTTACCCGATGAATCACCACCTAGTGACCAAAACACACCGTCATTAGCAAACACAGAGAGCTGACATTCTTTAGTGCCGTAGAAGTTGCTCAAACCCGTTGCATCACCTGAACCAAATGTTTGTGGGCAATTACGGAAAGCCGAGTCAGAAAATACCGGATCATCTCTGTTGATATCGCTTGGTACTTTATTATCTGAATCACTAAAATCACTTCGGTCATAAGATGCGCTGCCAACGACCAACAGCTGACCATTATATTCAACCGCATCCCAAGCCAAAGACTGTCCAGCTGTCTGAGTGAGCTCGTCACCGGCAACAGGGTCAAGACCCAACTTATTGGTGCCTAGGTTTACAAAACCACGCTTATTAAACTGACGGGCATTTCTCGCGCCATCAGTGAAGTAAGCACCACTGGAAATACCAAGTGTATACTCCCCAAGGCCAGAAGCGCCTTGGGCATTGATCACACCGTTGGTCGTTTTAAGGTTGCCTGAATCGACAATTGTACCCAATGCGGAACGAACTGACGGGTCATACCCCTCTGGCGAATCAGCAAATGTTTCAACTTCTAGAAACGATGATGCCCCACTGATTGCCGTCGCATTTGAGAAAAAGCCCTCGGTCCACGCTTCATGCTCACGAACCAAGCCACCAAAGCCGCTTCTATCATTAATATCTGTGGTGTTGTAGCCTTTACCGTAATATTGAGTGCGAGCCCAATCCTCACAGGTATTTGGGCCAAGGTTGCTGTTACAGTAGCTTTCAAAACGCCTTACATCGTTTATACGCTGTAAGTTATCCAGAATATATGCAGTTTCATCACGGTAATTAACGCCGTCTGAGCCGAAGCGGCTTTCGCCAAATACTGTGAACTCTTCATCACCACAACTATTTGCAAAACAGTTCTCACCCACACCAGAAGCTGTAATGCCCTGACCGTAGAACTCTAAACGTTGACTAATTTGTGATTGGTCTACCTCAGGGTAGTATTGCTGTGCTGCAATACCTGTTGCGCTACTATCGATTTCAACCACACGGTAAACAGCGGCGTTGGCACCTGTTGCACCGGCTACCAATACGGCCAGTGCAGACAGTTTTAAAGTCTTATGTTGCATTAAGCTTCCTTCTGCATTGCTTCAAGCTCTTCCCAACGTTCAAATGCCTGCTCAAACTCGGCCTCTGCTTCCGCCAAGCGGTTTAGTGTGCCTTGAGTGTCATTTTTCACGTCCTGGAAGAAAGCAGGATCGTTAATTAATTCCTGCAATTGCGCAATTTCGTTTTCCAGTTCTTCAATTCGTAGCGGCAGGTCTTCCAATTCCTTCTGCAACTTGTAAGAGAGCTTCTTACCTGTTTTAGGACGGGCAGCCTGGCGCTGCTTGTTCTCTTCTTTCTTTTTCGCTGCTTCAATTTGAGCAGCCTGCTCTTTCGCAATTTGACTTAGCGAATTAGCGCGTTGTTCCTGAGCATCATGGTAGCCGCCAACGTATTCGTCAATGACACCGTTTCCTTCAAAAATCCAGCTTGTTGTCACTGTATTATCAACAAACTGACGGTCGTGGCTTACCAACAACAAAGTACCCTGATAGTTGGCAAGAATTTCTTCCAAAAGTTCCAATGTTTCGATATCTAAATCGTTAGTTGGTTCATCAAGCACCAATAAATTATTAGGCTTAAGGAAAAGTTTCGCCAACAACAGACGGTTTTTCTCACCACCAGATAGTGCTTTCACCGGTGTACGGGCACGGCGCGGGTGGAAAAGGAAGTCCTGGAGGTAGCCTAGCGCATGGCGAGTACGGCCATTTACCGTGACTTCCTGCTTACCATCGGCAAGGTTATCCATAACTGTCTTTTCAGGGTCTAGCACTTCACGGTACTGGTCAAAATAAGCGACCTCAATCTTGGTACCACAGTGGAAGTGACCCTGTGACTTCAAGTCACCCAGCATGATCTTGAGCAGCGTACTCTTACCACAGCCGTTAGGGCCGATAAGCGCGATACGATCACCACGCATAACATTGAAGCTGAAATCTTTGATAATTGACTTATCACCATAGCTATAGCTGATGTTTTCTGCTTCAAACACAATCTTGCCCGAACGCTGTGCTTCCTGAAGCTGCATGTCGGCTTTGCCCACCACTTCACGGCGCTCGCTGCGTTCACGACGCAATTGCTTCAGGGCCCTTACGCGACCTTCGTTACGAGTACGGCGAGCCTTGATACCCTGCCGGATCCAGACTTCTTCTTGCGCCAGCTTTTTATCGAACTCAGCGTTCTGCTCGGCTTCTACCCGCAGTAGCTCTTCTTTTTCTTCAAGGTACTTGTCGTAATCACCCGGGAAAGAAACAAGCTGGCCACGGTCAAGATCGACAATACGCGTTGCCATTGAACGAATAAAGGCACGGTCGTGCGAGATAAACACGATTGCGCCTCTAAACTCTTTCAGGAAGCCTTCGAGCCACTCGATAGTCGATACATCCAAGTGGTTAGTTGGCTCATCAAGCAACAGGATATCTGGGTCACATACCAGAGCACGGGCCAAAGCGGCCTTACGCTGCCAGCCACCCGACAAATCTTTCAGCAAGGTTTGCGGTTGGAGCTGCAAGTGTTCCAGTACCGAAGTGATCTTGTTATCAAACTGCCACGCATCGGCATGATCGATCTTCTCTTGTGCACGATTCAATTTCGCAAAGTTTGACTCTGATGGGTCACTGGTGATCAAGTCCAACAGGCGGTGGTACTCTTTAAGTACCTGACCAATTTCAGCCAAACCTTCTGAAACAAAATCAAACACGGTCCCTTCTGCATCTCGCGGTGGATCCTGCTCCAGACGCGAAACACGCAATTCTGACTCGCGCTGAATACTGCCATCATCAAGCAGTACATCACCGGCAATCACTTTCATCAAAGTGGATTTACCCGCTCCGTTACGGCCTACCAAACAAACACGTTCGTTGGGTTGTAGAAGAAACTCTGCTTTATCTAGCAGTGCATGATCGCCGTACGCCAACTGGGCGTTACTGATATTAATTAATGCCATTGTTGTTTAACCATTGAGCCAGCTCGTCAGCATCAAAAGGCCAACCGAGTTCAGGGCTATTTGAATCTGAATCAGGATTGAGGATAGAAAGCACAGGAATTGTGACGCCGTAACGAGAAAAGAGCGCATCATCAAAGGCGATATCCACCACCTGAACGCGCTCTTCGACACCGGCTTGTACGAGCAGGCTATAAGCCTGCTCGCAAAGATGACACCCTTCTGTGCTATACAGAGTAATTAGCACTTAACCTTCCTTGTGGGTAATGATCCAGCAATTATGAATCTGTTTGTTGCGACTAAAATCCATTGGCAACGTTTTATCAGAAATGTTCTTCGCTTGTAAGCCAAGCTCTTCAAGTTTCTCGAAATCCATCTTGAAATGGCGCTTGTTATTCGAGAAAACAATTTCACCATTTGGACGAAGCATACGCTTCAAGTTCTCAAGTAGCATGATGTGGTCACGCTGAACATCGAAGCTCTGCTTCATACGCTTGGAGTTAGAGAATGTCGGTGGATCGATAAAGATAAGGTCAAACTCACCATCGGCTTCTTGCAGCCACTGTAAGCAATCCGCCTGGACAAACTGGTGCTGACGGCCAACCTGACCATTCAGTTCCATGTTCTCCTGTGCCCAGCGTAGGTATGTGTTAGACATATCAACTGTTGTCGTCGACTTAGCACCACCACACGCGGCATGACAAGTTGCCGAGCCAGTGTAAGCAAACAGGTTAAGGAAGTCTTTACCTGCCGCCATCTTACCCAGCTGGCGACGAGTTATCTTGTGATCAAGGAACAGACCGGTATCTAAGTAATCGTATAGGTTAACTTTTAGATCAACACCGTACTCATTCACTACCATATGACGTTCTGCACTAGATAGCTTCTGGTACTGGCTCTTACCCTTTTGGCGCTCACGCACTTTCAAGATAACCTTGTTGTTCTCAACGCCGGTTACCTGAATAGTGGCTCGCATGATATCCATCAGACGGCGACGAGCGGTCTCTTCAGGAACAGACTTAGGCGCTGCGTACTCTTGGATAATCAAATAATCTTTATATTTGTCAATCGCTGCATTGTAGTTAGGCAAGTCTGCATCGTACAGACGGTAACATTCAAGACCTTCTTTCTTGGCCCACTTACCAAGTTTGGTAATGTTCTTTTTCAAGCGGTTGGCAAAATCTGGCGCTACTTCGGCCTCTTCAATGCGGCCTTCTGCTTCACCTTCAACATGCTTAACACCACCAGCAGTGATCAAGTAAGTCTTCAGTACACAATCCAGTGCACCGTTACGTAGCTTAAACTGCTTGTCTGCACGCATACGCAAGCAGCTTAGTAGCTCATTGGAAGATGAATAGATAGAAGCTGTCGAACCTGCAAACGCAAGCTTCAAGCGGTTACCCAGTTCACTGTATAGAGAGATCAACTCTGGAGTTGTACCCAGACGCTCACCATATGGAGGGTTACACAAGATAACACCTTCAGAGAAACCTTCCGGACAAGTCAGTTGAGTCGCATCACCGTATTCAAAATCAATCAGGTCTTTAACACCTGCACGACCAGCATTGTCACGGGCAATACTCAGCACGCGGCGGTCCATTTCACGACCAAAGAACTTAGTCGTTACCTTGCTTGGGCCACGGCGAGCTTTCACTTTGGCTTCAGCGTGAATTTCTAGCCAACCTTCACGGTCGAAATCTTTGATCGCTTCAAAACCCCAGCGCTTGCGCTTGATACCCGGTGCAATATCAGCCGCAATCAGAGCAGCCTCAATCAACAATGTACCAGAGCCACACATTGGATCGAGTAACGGCTTTTCAGGCGTCCAGCCAGATTTCATTACCAATGCTGCAGCATGGGTCTCACGAAGCGGTGCTTTACCCGATTCACTACGGTAACCACGTTGATGCAGGCCACTACCCGCCATATCAAGGCCCAGTACACCTTTCTCACCTGAAAGACGCATATGAATACGAAGCTCTGGGCGCTCACGGTCAATGCTAGGGCGACGCAAATCTGCCTTGGTGAAGCGGTCGACAATGGCGTCTTTCACTTTCATCGCACCATACTGGCTATTGCGGATTTCACGGTTAGTACCATTGAAGTCAACGATGATACGGGTATCACTGCCAAAATAGTTCGGCCAGTTGATTGCTGCCGCGCCTAAATACAGATCCATGTCATCACGAACGTTAAATTCGCTCAGTACCAAAATGATTCGTGATGCGATACGTGTCCAAAGACAGCAACGGTAAGCTGTTGCTTGTTCAGCTTTAAAACGGACGCCAGCATGGACAACCTGAACGCTTTCAGCGCCAAGTTGCTTAAGTTCTTCTGCAAGGAGGTTCTCAAGACCTCGTGAAGTGATAGCTAAATATTGATTCATGGAGTTCTTTTCACACTTATGTTGCGGTGAATTATAACTGAAAACCCCGTAAATACCTTGTCATAAAAGGCGTTTCCTTGGCTATTTAGCTAAAAAAACAGCAGTCAAATGCCTGCAATGCCACATTACTGTTTCCTAAAGGCGAACACCTTGGCTTTTCAATAGCGCCAAGAGTTTCCATATGTAAACAATCAACAAAATTAAATTGTGCACAGCTGTAAACAACCGATCACGTTTAGCCTACCATCACACAACAATACATTGTTCACGCCAAGAAACAAAAAGAAAGATGCGATTAATATCAGTAAGTTAGACTCAAGATTCTGACATAAAAACTCCAACAATCAGTATGTGCTCGCTTACCTCACACCCCATTTAAACTAAGCACCAAGGAAAGGAACATATCTAACGCCCCTATAATTTCCCAAGTGGAAATAATGACCACTGGGACTTAATCTCCATCACGGGTATCATTAAATATCATTGTAAATAAATTACATAAAGGCGGAAAATGAGGAATTTACTGATTAATCACTGTGTTTTCAGGTGCAAAATTATGGTGTTTTTTTATGCAAACACAGCAAAATGAGGCAGAAAAAAAGTGATAAAAAGTTAAAATAATTAGACTCACATCACTTAGAATGTCGCTTTATTAAACAGAAAAATTAAGGAAAACGCCGTTCTTGTCCTTGAACCGCATCACATCCTCTATTGAACTTGCTCCCAGATTTAGAAATATCCTGCAAGTATCTCGACAAAGAACAATCTTAATTGCTGATTTAATCACCCATTCAATGCCATCTTCAATCAATCTGAATAGACCAGATCCCAGCAGCGAATAAGAGACAACCTGAAATAAACAGCTGATAATCAAAAGGTGCAATATGGCAAAAGGTATATTAGTACCAACCCTATGAAATACTCTGCTGGCCATGGCGCTTCTAGGGAGAATAAGAACGCATTGGAGAGAACTGGATGAAGGTAACAAGATAAGTTACAGCACTCTTAAAGTGCTTCTGGGACAAGGGATCAGAAGAATTACAGATATAACGGCGACAGCGAACTAACGCTTTAAGACATCAACAAATCTACAGAATAAGAAAGAAGTGATGGAACAATGAAGATAGTGGGATGTAGAGTGCAGAGAAATACGCTGTAAAACAGCTACTAGCGCTATTCAGCGCCGTAAATTTCCATTTCTCTAACCAACAAGGGCAAGCGTGATAGGCGCTTCTACAGCCCCTTCATAAGCCGTCATTCGATCGTTCATGACCTTAATGGTTTCACAGAAAGACATCTCTTTAGCAGCATTGAGTTGCAACGAGGCAGTATCAGCCATCATGCAAAGGCTAGCAGTGCCACTGTTTTCAATAATTAGGAACTGGCCTTCACCTAGATCGGTATTTAGAGTGACAATGTCACCTAACTGAGGTGAATGGTCACCACTTTGCTGGTTAAAGAACCAACTTTTTGGCATTAGAGGTTTGTGGAAGCGACTTGCAGCGACAGCATTAAGGGCAAGTTCTGCTTTTCGTGGAGCAGAAAGCTCCAGAATGGACATCCCTTCGAGGAAGGATTGATAGGCAGATGCATCGTCAACCGTGAACGTTGAACGAGCAAAGGCACAAGGAATTAAGTTTTTAGTAGGAACAGCTACCCGGAAAACCATGTCGTCTCCAAGGTCCAACATTAGAGCATCGTACTTCTGGTCGTAATACCACATCCATGAGTTATTGGGTTTCAACATAAGTACCGCTCCATATCCGTAGTCCGTTACAAAGCTTATCCACTACAACAAACAAAACTTTAGAGCAAATTCTACTGCCCTATTTGCAAATAAAAAGAGGAAGGAAATTGGGATTTTCAGTATAAAAAAGCTGAAAGTTTGACAATGTTGCTATTGATAAGGTGCTCGTCATGAAATCGACATAAAAAAAGTGCCTGCAAAAATACTCCTGCAGGCACTCAATATCATATGTCTTTTTTAGTTACTTCACTTGCTTAGATATTAGTGACGATATCTTTTACAAGTTTAGGGCCGTGGTAGATGAAACCAGAGTAAATCTGTACCAAACTTGCCCCTGCTGCCATCTTTTCACGTGCAGATACGGCTGAATCAATACCGCCCACACCGATAATTGGCAGTGCGCCATCTAATTCTTCCGCCAGCATTCGAATGACTTCGGTACTGCGGTTCTGTAGTGGACGACCGCTTAGGCCACCTGCCTCATCGCAATGCGGCATATCTTTTACCAGAGAGCGATCCAACGTGGTGTTCGTAGCAATAACACCATCGATGTTATTTTTGATCAACGACTCAGCGATCTGCTTGATCTCATGATCTTCTAGATCCGGCGCGATCTTTAACGTTAGAGGTACGTACTTGCCGTGTTTTTCAGCCAGTTCTTTCTGCTTCTCTTTTAGTTGAGCAAGCAGATCATCTAACATTTCACCGTACTGAAGTGTACGTAGACCTGGAGTATTCGGCGAAGAGATGTTTACCGTGATATAGCCAGCATGCTCATATACCTTATCCATACAGATAAGGTAATCTTCTGCGCCCTTCTCAATCGGCGTGTCTTTGTTCTTGCCGATGTTGATTCCGATAACGCCGTCGTATTTGGCTTTCTTTACATTCTCAACCAGGTTATCTACACCCAGGTTGTTGAACCCAAAGCGGTTAATAATGCCTTCAGCAGGAATAACACGGAACAGACGAGGCTTATCGTTACCTGGTTGTGGTCGTGGAGTTACGGTTCCAACTTCTACAAAACCGAAACCCATCGCGCCAAATGCTTCAATACATTCGCCGTTTTTATCAAGGCCAGCAGCTAGACCAACAGGGTTTTTGAATTTGATACCCATCACTTCAACAGGACGATCAGGAACGTGTTGGCGATAGAAAAGATCAAGAGGAGTGCCAGTAAAGCGAGAAAAGTTCTGAATAGCTAGATCGTGCGCTTTTTCTGCATCAAGCTTGAAAATAGCGGATCGAGCGAGGCGGTAAAGCATTGTACCTCCTAATAAAAGCCCCGTATAAACGGGAGGATATTATTCACACTTTGCCGTATTATTTCAATCACTAATTTCAATTTATATTTAAAAAATACCCCTATCCTCTTAAATATATGGTTAGATAGTTGAAATAGTTACTTTTATTTCCCGCCCAAGAAAGCAAACGTTTATATCGTGTGGTTCAAAGCAGAAAAAAGCCACCATTTCAGCAATGGTGGCTTTTTCATCTGCATTTTATGTAATTTAAAGCCCTTATAGATACATAATAACCAAAAGGCTTATTTTTATTGTTATGCTACTGTTTGGCAGTTTAAATTCAGCAACATAAGCTCACGAAGTGCAACAGAGAACTTGGCAAATTCATGGGTTGTTCCCACTTTGAATTCTGCCAACACGGTATTCCAACGCTGAATTGCCGACTTATGCTCATCCATCCAGTTTTCAATCAAGCTTTCTGCGTCTGGTGCCTCTAGCCCACTACTGATTACCGCGAGGGTTAACTGGCGTTGCTGCCAATCAAGATCTTCACGGAACGAAGCGCGAGCCAGTGCCTGCCAGTGGTTCTCTACTGGCTGGTTGTGTACCTGCTTGAGGAACCAGTGCAACGACAAATCAGCACCGACAACGAAGTAGACACGAGAGATAAAATCGAGATCTTTATCAGAATCTGTTGCGATCTGTGCGATGTCCATCGCTGAGTACAAGCTACTTAAACGAGCAATGTTATGCGCTAGGTTTTCAGGTATACCCTGCTTGATCATCGCATCTGCCTGCTCGTTATGCTCTTGAACCTCTTCTGTGACAAGGTAACGTTCAAGGTTCTCACGTAGCTTGTTCACAATTGGCTGGTAGAAAGCAATCAACTGCTCGATGCCCAGTTTTCTATCACGGTTACGCAAGATCCAACGAGTCGCCCGGCGTAGCATCCGGCGGCAACGGTAGAGCACTTCATACTGTACTTCTGCAGGGATAACGTTATCCAACGCTCGAACTTGATCAAAGTACTGCTCGAAGTTGAAGACTTCACGTCCTACCGAGTATGCCGAAGAAATCTCTGCAACCGTCGCCCCAGTCTCCTCTTGAAGGCGGGTAACGAAGTTACAACCCATTTCATTGGACATCTGATTGGCCAGTGAAGTAGCAATCAGCTCTTTGCGCAATGGATGATGTTCCATGTGGCTACGGTATTGCTGTTGCAACTCTTTCGGGAAGTATGCTGGCAATAGTCGTGCATGGTAAGGATCATCGGCGACTTCTTCTGTCACCAACTCTTCTTTCAATACCATTTTGCCGTAGGCTACCAATACCGCTAGCTCAGGACGGGTTAACCCCATTCCAGCTTTTTCGCGCTCGGCAAGCGTATCGTCATCAGGCAAGTATTCCAGCACACGATCCAACTTACCTTCTTTTTCAAGGTGGTGAATGAAGCGGATCTGCTCTTTGAGTAGTTGCACCTGCTGCTGCTGAGTGACAGAAATAGATTCGCTCTGGCAATACGCGTCATCAAGAACAATTTCACCCACTTCGTCTTCCATACGTTCTAGCAGTTCATTTCGCTGCTTGTATGTCAGATCACCACTAGCCACTAGTGAATTAAGTAGGATCTTGATGTTCACTTCGTTATCCGAACAATCCACACCACCGACGTTATCGATAAAGTCGGTATTAACCAGTCCGCCATTCTTCGAGAACTCGACGCGGCCTAGTTGGGTCAAACCAAGGTTACCCCCTTCACCAACAACACTGGCACGCAACTCACTACCGTTGATACGCAAAGCATCATTGGCACGGTCGCCAACATCGGTATGGGTTTCCGATTCAGATTTAACGTAAGTACCGATACCGCCATTCCACAATAGATCCACTTCCATTTTCAGGATCAAGCGAATCACTTCGTTTGGTGGCAGGCTCTGCTTACGCGTGCCCAGCAGTTTTTGGATCTGCGGTGTCAGTTTGATTGACTTACTGCGGCGGGAGAAGATACCGCCCCCCTCAGAAATCAGCTGAGCATCATAGTCTTCCCAGCTAGAACGAGGCAGGTTGAACAAGCGCTCTCGCTCTTTCCAGCCTTTCGCCGCATCAGGATTAGGATCTAGGAAGATGTGCATATGGTTAAAGGCGGCAACCAAGCGGATATGCTTGGATAGCAACATACCGTTACCGAACACGTCACCCGCCATGTCGCCGATACCAGCACATGTAAAGTCCGTTGTTTGGCAGTTTATACCCAATTCGCGGAAGTGACGCTTAACCGATTCCCAGCCACCTTTGGCAGTGATCCCCATCTGTTTGTGGTCATAACCGTTAGAACCACCAGATGCAAAGGCATCACCCAACCAGAAGTTGTAATCTTCTGACACCGAGTTGGCCAAATCAGAGAATGTCGCAGTCCCCTTATCAGCCGCTACAACCAAATATGGATCATCTTCATCATGACGAACGACATTGGCTGGTGGGTTTAGCTCACCATCAATAATGTTGTCTGTGACATCCAACAGAGCACGGATGAAGCGCTTGTAACAACGCTGTCCTTCAGCCCAAATTTCTTCACGAGTCGATAGCTGCGGCTGTCGCTTACAGACAAAACCACCTTTCGCACCTACCGGCACAATCACGGTATTTTTCACCTGCTGTGCTTTAACTAGGCCAAGGATCTCAGTACGGAAATCTTCTTGTCGATCCGACCAACGCAAGCCACCGCGGGCTACTTTACCGCCACGCAAGTGAACCCCTTCGATATCCGGTGCATAAACAAAGATTTCGAAGAACGGTACCGGCGCTGGGATCTCAGGGATCTCAGATGGGCGCAGTTTGAGTGATAACCACGGTTTCGGCTTACCGTTTGTATCAAGCTGATAGTAGTTGGTACGTTGGGTCGCAAGGATCATTTCCATGTAACGACGGATGATACGGTCATCATCCAAACTCTCTACATGCTCAAGCTTATCATTGAGCTTAGCGATCAACGTCTTCTCTGCCGCTTCAGAGTGCTTACGGCTTGGATCGAAGCGAAGCGAGAACAGCTCAACCAGAGATCGAGCCAAATCACTGTGGCTCGATAGTGTTTCTTCAATGTAGTGCTGACTGAATGGGAAGCCTACTTGGCGCATGTAACGGGCAAAGCTTCGCAAAATGGTAATTTCGCGTCCGGTTAACCCAGCGCACAGTACCAAGCGGTTAAAGCCATCACTTTCCAAGGCTCCATGCCAAATGGCCGAGAACGCCTCTTGGAAACGATCACGGGCTTCACCCAAATCGATCCCAGTACAGGCGTTATGCAGCATGGCAAAATCAAGGATCCAGTAAACCGTTCCGCTCTTGGTAATCACTTGGTATGGCGATTCCCCAATCACACGAAGTCCTAGGTTTTCCAACATCGGCATGACATCAGAAAGATGAATAGGCTCATCGCGATGGAACAGCTTCAGTTTCACAAAGCGTGAATCACTGGCCTCTTCCTGCGGGCGGTAGAACAGCATGCCCAGCTTGTTATCTTCGCTGAGGTTCTCAAGCTGTTCGATATCCGCCACAGCAGAGCCAGGCAACATCTGCTCTTTATAGGAGCGAGGGAATGCGCTGCCATAGTTTTTCGCCAGCGATGTACCATTACTTTCGCCAAAGTTAGCGATAAGCGATGCACTCAAGCGATCATCCCACGATGCAGCGGCTTCAACGAGATTATGTTCGATAGCTTTGATATCCACATCAAAATTATTATTATCTACTCGCACGATGTAATGCGTTCTCGCCAGCGGACTTTCTGAGAAGAAGGTGGTGAATTCGACATCCTGTTCTGATGCAAAGTAGTCTTTGAGCACTTCCTGTGTCTTGCGGCGTAGCTCAGTGTTGTAACGTTCTTTGGTTACATACACCATGCAAGAGAAGAAGCGACCGAATGGATCACGGCGAACGAATAGACGCAGCAAATCCCGGTCTTGCATCCGAACCACACCACAGCCAACGTCCAACATCTCTTTTTCGTTGGCCTGAATAAGCTCGTCACGTGGGTACGTTTCAAGTAAGTTATTCAGGGCCTTCCACGAATGGGAGCCTGCTGGGTATCGGCTTTCTTCCAATATCCGCGTCACCTTATTGCTGATCAGCGGGATATTCATGGTCGACTGGTGATAAGCCGTCGATGCATACAGACCGGTAAAGCGGTGCTCACCGATAACATTACCGTCTTTATCAAAGCGCTTGATACCAATGTAATCGGTATAAGCCGGACGGTGGATTTTCGACTTGCCATTGCTTTTTGTTAGGATAAGCAAGTCAGGTTTGCGGGCTTCAATGCGGGCAGACTCGGGAAGCTGTGACAGGCGAAGAGTTCTGACTTTATTGGTATTGCTTAAAAGCCCTAGCCCCGGCTCATCGCACGGGCGCAATTCATAGTCACCTTCAATCGGCACAAGATCGTACTTGTGGTAGCCCATGAAAGTGAAGTTGTGATGAGTCACCCAGTCCAAGAAAGCGATCGCTTCTTCTCGGTGCTCTTTATTAACGGGAAGATCCGCCTTCTTAAGATCTTTGACGATCTTCTGCATCTTGGTTTGCATCGACTGCCAGTCATTCACGACAAGATCGACATCTTCAAGCACTTGTTCTAGTTCTTTTTTTAGTGCTTCAAGCTCTTTCTTGTCATTTAGACGGTCAACTTCGATATGGAATAGCGTCTGTAGGTCGCCATCTTTACCACACGCCTCAGTAATCGTGCCTTCCCCATTTCGTTTAAAGAAATACGGGCCATTTAGCATCATGTGGCTGGTAATACCCAAACGGGTTAAGGTCATTCGAACAGAATCAACAAGGAAAGGACGATCCGGTGTAATGATCTCGACCACTGTATGAGGGGACTGCCAACCGTAGCGGCTTAAGGTTGGGTTGTAGACACGAACAGAGATCTGGTCTGGCTTATTTTGTACAAGGTGATGCCATAAACTCAGTACAGCACCATAAAGGTCAGATTCATTCCGTTGAAGCAGATCATCATCTGCAAGTTGTCCTAACAATCGCTGAGCAAACACTTCTACTAATGACTGCTGGGGTGTCTCAATCTTGTCCTGGATTAAGTTATACACTTTCTCAAGCAGTACCGGCACTATAGGGTCAGGTGCGGTCATAGCAATGCTCCATCGTTATATTATCAATCAAGTATAGAGTTTTTATATAGCATCCAACGGTTGCTTATTGGGGAACATACCGTCGGAAGACGCTCTCCTGCGTGACTGCTATTGTAGGGTGTTTTGTTGCGAGATGGTTACGCTAATTACTCTAGGTATACAGGAAAAAATCGAATATGTGACTAATGTAGATATTTTGGCTGGCGGGATAATCTGGGGTTGGTGAAATTAACATCAAGATAGCGCTAAGCCGATGTGAATTGGTATAACCATTTATTTTTAAGGTTATTTTTCTTAGTGCCAAAGATTATTAAATCTAATGTCAAAACTATACGAAATAGGTATAACCCTACTTCACGGGTGAAAGGTTTTATATGCTTGCCGAAAACAGATGTTACATTTTCATCAATTTCCGATTACATGATTTGCTCTATTGCCTGAAGCTTGTTGGCGTCAGAAACCGTGACCCGAAATCGCCCCCGAATACCAATTTGTGTCAAGAAAGGCCGCATGCGTGAAGCGGGTAATTGCAGACGCAGACCATTATCTGTCAATACCAAAACATTGCTCGCTGCACCCGAATAATGGTGGAGGAATTGCTGGTAAGTAATGTGCATCGAGAAGGTATAAGATTTCATATCAGAGTGTTCGTTATAACTGCTTCGTTTCAGAATGTATGATGTGGACAAAATAAGGGGCAAGCTAGCTTGCCCCTTTTCTAGGTGTTCTTCAGCTTAAAGCTCTAACGCTTTCTGTACTTTCTCGAACAGGTCTTTTGCTAGGTTGTCTAGCTGAGATAGTTTTTCAAGCTCAGCACGCATCAGTGCCTGGCGCTGCTCGTCATACTGGCGGTACTTCAAGAAAGGTTCAATCAAACGCGAAGCAACTTGCGGGTTGCTAGTGTTCAAAATTGTCAGGATTTCAGTCAAGAACTGGTATCCCGACCCGTCTTTGGCATGGAAACGTACTGGGTTGTTGGCACAGAAACTAGCTACCAAACTGCGGGTACGGTTAGGGTTCTTGATATCAAAGGCTTTATGCTTCATGGTGTCACGCACATTATCAAGTGCGTTCTCTGCTGGGTTTTTACCTTGCAGCATAAACCACTTATCCATCACCAAACCGTCATGGGTCCACTTCTCACTGAAGTCTGCCATTTGCTCGGCACGACAAGCCAGTTCAGCATTATTCGCCACTGCCATTGCCGCCATGGTATCTGTCATATTGTCAGAGACTTCGTACTGCTTAGCCGCTAGACTATTACCTTGTTCGGTAAATGCTAGGTAACCCAAACAAGTATTACGCAGCGAACGTTTTGCCATTGCTTCATGTTCGATAGTGTAAGCGGCTTGAGTTAGGGAATGGTAAATAGCACTGAACTCATCTTCCATTGCCACTGCAAGCGCTTTTTCAAGCTCACCGACAACCGTGTTGATCGCGTCAACATCAACAGTTTCATACCAACCCGCTACTTCGTTTTCACTTGGCAGCGTCAGCATTTCTGCAATAAAGGCAGGATCGAGTTTTTCATCCAGCAACACACCACGAAATGCATCAACCACAGCTTCCGGCAATGCAAACGCTTCACCCTTCTGGCAACGAACAACATTCTGTTTGATGTATTTAGCCAATAAGATTTGGCCTGCATCCCAACGGGCAAACTCATTGCGGGCATGAACCATCAGGAAGGTCAGCTCTTCATCTGAATAGTCGTACTCAAGGATGACTGGTGCTGAAAACTCGCGCAGCATTGAAATAACAGGTTGTTCTTCAATACCTTCAAACACGAATACTTGCTCAGCTTCCGTCACATCCAACACATTGTGCACGGCTTCGCCATTACACTGTAACGGAAGAACGTTGCCTTTTGCGTCATAAAGCTCGATATCGAACGGGATATGTAGAGGGTGTTTCTCTTCCTGGCCTGGAGTTGGTGCCGTGTGCTGCTTAATTGTGACACGGTAACTCTTTTCATCAGCGAGGAATTCTGTCTCAACCTGCACAACAGGTGTACCGGACTGGCTATACCAACCACGGAACTTCTCAAGGCTGATGCCAGAGGCATCTTCCATAGCCTGAACGAAATCATCACAGGTTGCCGCTGTACCATCGTGGCGCTCGAAGTACAACTTCATGCCGGCCTGGAAGTTCTGCTCGCCAAGCAAAGTGTGCATCATTCGAATCACTTCACTGCCCTTCTCATAGACGGTCAGGGTGTAGAAGTTATTCATCTCGATAACTTTTTCTGGACGGATTGGATGAGACATCGGACCGCGATCTTCAGAGAACTGCGGGCCACGCATTATACGAACATTGTTGATACGGTTTACTGGGCGAGAACCCAGATCTGAAGAGAACTCCTGATCACGGAAAACGGTCAGGCCTTCTTTCAAGCTGAGTTGGAACCAGTCACGACAGGTCACGCGGTTACCGGTCCAGTTATGGAAATACTCGTGACCGATAACAGCTTCAATACCTTGGTAGTCGGTATCGGTTGCCGTCTTCGCATTTGCCAATACGAATTTAGAGTTAAAGACGTTCAAGCCTTTGTTTTCCATCGCACCCATGTTGAAGAAATCAACGGCAACGATCATGTAGATATCAAGATCGTACTCTAGGCCGAAACGCTCTTCGTCCCACTTCATTGAGTTAATCAAAGAGGTCATCGCATATTCGGCACGATCAAGGTTGCCTTTATCGACAAAAATCTCAAGGTCGACATCACGACCACTCACTGTTGTGTACTTATCGCGTAAGACATCGAAGTCCCCTGCAACCAAAGCAAACAGGTAACTCGGTTTCGGGAACGGGTCTTCCCACTGCACCCAGTGGCGACCATTTTCTAGGTCACCGCTATCAACGCGGTTACCGTTACTCAGTAGATACGGGTATTGCGCTTTGTCGGCGATCACTTTGGTGGTGAATCGCGCCAGCACATCAGGACGGTCTAGGTAATAAGTGATACGGCGGAAACCCTCTGCTTCACACTGGGTGCAGTATGCACCGCCGGACTTGTATAAGCCTTCCAGCAAGGTGTTTGCTTCAGGGTTGATTTCAGTTTCAATCAGCATATCGAACGAGGCTGGTAAACCGTTGATGGTTAACTTACCTTCGCTCTCTACATAATTAGTCCAGCTATCACCATTGATTTCAATTCGAACCAAGGTTAGCGCATCACCATCAAGCTCTAAAGTTGTCGCACCTTCCACCTGCTGCTCAACCTTGCTAACGGCCACTACGTGAGTGGCAGTGTCATGCAGGTCAAACTCAAGGGAGAGATCAGTAATCGTAAATTCTGGTGCTTTATAATCTGAACGGTACTTTGCCGTTGGCTGGATTGTTGGTTGATCGGCCATGTTTATTCCTTATTTTTCCGCTATATAGTGTCGCGGTATGTTTCCATTATTCTGCGTTAAGCCAGAGCA
This sequence comes from Photobacterium sp. BZF1, assembly GCF_014349205.1. Lineage (NCBI taxonomy): Bacteria > Pseudomonadati > Pseudomonadota > Gammaproteobacteria > Vibrionales > Vibrionaceae > Photobacterium > Photobacterium sp. BZF1. The sequence goes on along the minus strand of NZ_JACSOF010000033.1, from coordinate 29,818 downwards.
GACAAGCTTATTACTTGGATTTGGCGATATGTTTCTCAATTGCCCGTCCACACGGTCATTTTATGCACATCCGAGCGATAATTTTGCTGGTTGTGCTATGAAGACTAGCTTATCATCTTTACTATACTTAGCTTACAAGCAGTAATGGTTACCTAAATTCCGCTTTACAGCAAGATCACCGCACACGCAAAGCGTTAACAGAACGCCTCTAAAAAACACAAAATGTCCTCTGTAGGCTTGTCGTTTGCGGCATTTACGCGTATCGTACTGCCCCTAAATTTTTCAACGATCTGAAACATTTTGAGACAACCTAGGCTCAAAATAGGGTAAAATATCCGGATTGCAAAAAACAACCAAATTAGTTATGAATCATTTTGGACACAATGGGATCATCGACTCCCTGCTCGATACCGATGCATACAAACTGCACATGCAGCAAGCCATTTTTCATCAATACCCCAATGTTGAGGCTGTTGCCGAGTTTCATTGCCGGAGTGACGAAGATCTCCGTCCGTACAGCCAAGAGATTCAAGAGCATATTGATAGGCTAGCTGATCTTTCTTTCACTCAGGAAGAAATTGACTACCTGTCTACGTTGACCTTCTTCAAGGCTGACTTCCTGGAGTACCTTGCGTCATTCAAGCTCGATAGCAAGCAGGTCAGTATTGATACATCGGGTGAGCAACTAGCCATCACCATCACCGGTAAATGGATCGATATTATCCTTTGGGAAGTGCCATTATTGGCGATCATCTGTGAAGTTCGCTGCCAACGTTGCTACCCTGAAGCAACCGTTGAAGATGCACTCGGTTCATTGCAACTGAAACTGGCTGACTTTTATCAGAGAGCCAAAGATGAAAATATCGACCTTGATGCCTTCTCTTTAGTCGACTTTGGTTCACGCCGTCGTTTCTCACGTGATGTCCACCATGAAGTGGTTGATTACCTGAAAGACCACATGCCAGAATTCAAAGGCACGTCTAACTACCACTTGGCACGTACCCGAGATCTAACGCCAGTTGGTACTCAAGCCCATGAATGGTTCCAGGCCCATCAGCAACTCGCCGGTGAACTGGCTGACTCACAACAGTTAGCACTAAACCGTTGGCTGCAGGAGTACCCTGATTCCTTAGGCATTGCCCTCACCGACTGCATCAATATGGATGCCTTCCTGCGTGACTTCGATCTTCGATTATCAGAGCGTTTCATCGGTTTGCGCCATGACAGTGGTGACCCAATTACTTGGGGTGAAAAAGCGATTGCTCATTACGAGTCACTGGGTATTGACCCGAAAACTAAATCGTTGGTTTTCTCTGATAGCCTGACGTTAGATAAAGCACTCACCATCTATAAGCACTTTGCCCATCGCATTAATATCAGCTTCGGTATTGGTACCCAGCTAACGTGTGATTTACCTGGTGTGAAAACATTGAATGTAGTGCTGAAACTGACCGAATGTGAAGGCCGACCTGTCGCCAAGATTTCTGACGAGCCCGGTAAGAGCATTTGTCGTGATGAGAACTACCTATCACAGCTTAGACAAGCATTTAAAATTGTCGGCTAGTCTTATATAAAAGCTAAAAAGCGAGGTATTCACCTCGCTTTTTTTATCTATTCAGTTTCAGGAAGCAAGTACGTTACTCCCTTCTCATTACCGCTTCCATCCCAAACTGTTTGTTACTCAGAGTTAGCGTATTGCTACCGAGACGGAATTGGCTATCTTGCTGGCCATCTTCATAAATCAGCACAATACGGTCATCTTCAATGAAATAGATACCACGGTGTTCTTTCTTCTTACCATTCTTTCCCGAGACTTCTGCAGAGAACAAAAAGTCAGGACGCAGTGATAAAGCGATTTCTGAAACACTTTCACCCACATCTTGTCCTGATATCTGAGAAGAACGCCACTTTCCTGGTAGATTTTCCGGCGCCAACTTAGTAAAACGGGCACCATCGAGTAAGAATTGGTTGTAGCTTAACATGTAACTATGCTGTTGCTCTGGTTGCCCATTGGACAAGAAAGTGACTGTTGTTTCATCAATATCGTAAGTCCCGTCCCACTCTTCAACATTTCCATCAGTCTGAAGGAGACGAATCACGAAGCGGTAGTTAGATTTGAACTTAATGTTCATCGCGCGATAGTTCGCACCTTCGCTCTCTACCCCCTCGTCGCTATTACTGAACCAGTACCAATCTCCCAGCAATAATGGATAATCAAATTCTGTTAAATTTGAGGCACGTGCATGAATTGCAAATGTCGATAAAAACAGGGTTACCGCAAGAATTACATGTTTCAGCATAGCATTCCCCTAACACCAGAATTGATCACCTACTCTTAACCCTAGTCGGCTATCAGCCGCTAGCATAAAAAAGTTGGAGAAGATCAGCGCTAATCTATACCCTGTCTCAGGGGTGAAACACGTAGAATCCCATAAAGAATATCGAGTTACCCTGTAGTTAGTTACCCAATAAAAAAACGGCACCTAAAGGTGCCGTTTTCAAAAGGTCTTGCCTATCCTCACGATCTAGCTTTGCGCTCTCGCTAAATCAGAGGTAATAGCAACCGCTTCTTCAAGGTAAGCATCAGGCGCTTCATAGTCTTTTGGAACATCATCCAATGTTGCAAAAGCTTTTTCACCTGCCGCTTTCTGTCGTTGGTTCAACCTTGCCAAACGATCTGCGTCTTCCTGATCTTGCTCAGCAATTCGCTTCTTCTCATTCAGAGAAATAGTATTGATGTCTTTCTCTTTGTGATACTTGGCAATGTCATCTTGGATAAAGCCGAACTCCATATCCTTGCTGATACGCTGATCATGCTTCGTCTTCAATGAAGGCAGAACAGCAGAGAAGTTATAGAGCTTCTGATAATCCGCAGCCTTGATGCTATCCCAAGGCAATGCATTATCTTCAACGCTTTCACCCGTTTCAGATGGATCAACAGCCGTCGGGAATGCAAGGTCTGGCACTACACCAAGATTCTGGGTGCTACCACCATTGATGCGGTAGAACTTCTGAATGGTGTATTGGACATGCCCCAATGGCTTGTCGAACAAATCATAGATATGGTTCAGCGAACGGTGTTGCTGTACCGTACCCTTACCAAATGATTGCTCACCGAGAATAACTGCACGTCCGTAATCCTGCATCGCTGCGGCAAAAATTTCTGATGCCGATGCGCTATAGCGGTTTACCAGAACAGTTAGTGGACCATCAAAGTAAACACGATCATCAGAATCGCCATTTACCTTCACTCTTCCGTAGCTATCACGTACCTGAACAACCGGACCGCTGTTGATAAACAACCCAGTAAGTGCTGTCGCTTCGGTAAGCGCACCACCACCATTGTTGCGCAGGTCGATAACCACACCGTCAACCTGCTGGTCATTCAGTTTCGCCAACTCTTTCTTGGTATCCTCAGACAAACCGACGTAGAAGCTCGGGATTTCAATTACCCCAATTTTCTTACCGTTTGCCGTTTCTACCGAAGATTTAGCTGCACGATCTTCTAGGCGGATTTTGTCACGAACAATAGTGACATCGTAACTTTTTGCGTTATTCCCCTCTGGAAGAATCTCCAGAACAACTTTACTGCCTTTAGGCCCTTTGATGAGCTGTACGACATCATCCAATCGCCAGCCAATCACATCGACCATTTCTTTGCCGTCTTGAGCGACGCCAATGATTCTATCGCCTGCTGTCAGTTTCTTCGAAGCAGAGGCTGGGCCACCCGCCACCAAAGAGCGGATTACAGTATAATCATCAACTACTTGCAGCACAGCACCAATACCTTCCAAAGAAAGGTTCATCTCTGACTGGAACTGCTCTGCGTTACGCGGTGACAAATAACTGGTATGAGGGTCAACTTCACGGGCAAAGGCATTCATGTAGATCTGGAATACATCTTCGCTGTGAGTTTGAGTTAGGCGCTTGAGGGCGTTGTTGTAACGCTTGCCTAGCGTCTCTTTAATCTCGTCCCACTCTTTACCAGCAAGCGTTAAATTCAGCGCATCGTATTTGACACGTTTACGCCAAATTTCATTAAGCTCGTTACGATCTTTAGGCCAATCCAGTTCGGAACGGTCTAACACCATATCTTCATCGGCATCAAAAGTGATTTCACGATCAAGTAAGGTCAGCGCGTATTGGTAGCGGTCATAGCGACGTTTCAGCAAGGTATTGAAAATATCGAAGGCCGCCGACGTGTCACCCCTTTTGAGCTGATCGTCCAACTGGTCTTCCCATTTTTCAAACTGCCGAATATCGGAAGCAGTGAGGAAGCTTTTGTTGAAGTCCAGCATCTCGATATAGCGCGTGAAGACACTGGAAGAAAATTCGTCATCAAGTGAAAATTGCTTGTAATGTGAACGAGTAAAGCGTGAAGCCACTCGTTTACTAGCTGTCGCATGCTGTTTTTCTGGAGCCAGCTGCGGTAGATCACTTAACGTGTATGTCGCCTCTAGGGCTTGTGCTGAAGCTGCTAGCATCATGCCAGCAGCGATCAGTGAGAAACGGAATCGACCTTTCATGCGTCGAGCATTCTCCTTTACGAACGCAGGTGCTCCGCTTTAACTACCATGGTTAGACCATTTGATAGGCGAACACGCACATCGTCCTTATTAATTTCAACGATAGTTGCCGGCATGTTTCCGTTGCCCATGTTAACACTAACGTTCTTGCCAACGACGACTTCATCAGCAGTCAGTGCACGGGTCGTTTCTGCAGGCTTTTTATTTAGCTTAGTCGTTTTTTGTTTAGTGTTCTTTGGTTTAGCAGTTTTTGGACGAATTTTTTTCGCCTTCGCTTCACCATCCTTGCCAGCAGCCGCTTTCGCTTCTGCTTGCTCTTTACGACGCGCGCGTACTTTAGCCTTGCTTTCTTCAAGTGCTTGTTTCGCGTGATCTACGTGTTCTTGTTCTAATACACCACAATCGTTGCCATCAAGGTCAACGCGGTTTGCACCCGCTTTCACACCGTGAAGATAACGCCAGGAAGAAGTGTATTGACGCAGAGCGGTACGCAGTTGAGTTTTACTTACTTTAGGGTCTTCGCTTAGACGCTCAGCCAAATCTTGGAAGATACCAATCTTAAGTGGCTTCGCTTCACCTTCAACAGTAAAACATTTTGGGAAACGCTCAGCAATGTAGGCAATGACTTCTTTACTGTTCGTTAGCTTTTCAGAGTTTTCCATGGACTTTCCTGACAAAAGCGAGTTTCCTCGCCGTTAGTACTTTAATCAAAAAGAAATTGTTCCGCTATTATAGTTACCTAACGCTGAAAAACCACCGAAAGCATGCAATTAGAGCCTTTTTTGTAGTTCTTCTAACAAAGAAACCAGTCCATCTTCGTCGGATTGACTAAATCTTGATAAGATTGGGCTATCAATATCCAACACACCGTACAATTCCCCTTTTACCGTGAACGGGATAACAATCTCAGAGTTACTCGCCGCATCACAGGCAATATGCCCTTCGAATTGATGGACATCCTCAACACGCTGAACACGGTTCTCGGCAATCGCCGTACCGCATACACCACGCCCTACAGGAATCCTTACGCAAGCCGGTTTACCCTGGAATGGACCCAGGACAAGTTGGTCTCCTTTTAAGATATAAAACCCAACCCAGTTAATCTCTTCTAACTCCATGGCCAGTAAGGCACTAATATTAGACATATTAGCAATGAGATCAGTCTCACCCTCAACCAGTGCGATCGATTGTTTCGTCAGCGTTTGGTAATTCACTGATCCAATTTCCATGGCTTACTCCTTTTATAGCCGCTAAAATGGCTTTTTATCAATAATGGGAATCATTATCATTGTGAAAAACGATTCAAACCAAATGATTAACTGGTCTTGGCTGCTAAAGCAAGCGAAAAATCATCGTCCCCGCTTAATTGCAGCCAATATTATTGCGCTCATTGCGACCCTTATCAGTGTCCCTATTCCACTGTTAATGCCTTTAATGGTCGATGAAATCTTGCTCGACAAGCCTGCCGGCGGCATCGAATTCCTAAACCACTTTTTACCTGATTCCCTGAAACAGCCTACTGCTTATATTTTGCTGGTACTGCTCTTTGTTGTTTTGATGCGTGTCGCTAGCCAAGCACTAAACATCCTGCAAAGCCGTCAGTTCACCTTGGTTGCCAAAGATATTACCTTCAACATGCGGCAACACCTGATCGACAAATTAGGCCGTATCAGCATGCGTCAGTATGAGGAACGTGGCAGCGGCGGTATCACTTCCCACCTTATTACTGATGTCGAAACCATCGATAAGTTTGTCGGTGATACCCTAAGCCGCTTCTTGGTGGGTTTCCTTACCGTAATTGGTACAGCAGCCATCCTGTTATGGCTGAACTGGCAACTTGGTTTGTTCATTTTATTAGTGAACCCTATTGTGGTTTATGCGTCCAAACTGATGGGTAACCGAGTAAAAACCCTAAAGAAAAAAGAAAACCAAGCCTTTGAACGCTTCCAGCAACGCTTAGTGGAAACGCTAGACGGTATTTACCAACTGCGTGCCGCAAACCGTGAGCGTGATTTCCTGACCCAGCTAAAGTCAAATGCCGACGATATCCGTCATGATGCCGACAAATATGCGTGGCAATCTGAAGCGGCAGGCCGCATTTCTTTCTTACTGTTTCTCGTCGGCTTCGAGCTCTTTCGTGCCATGGCCATGATTATGGTGCTGTTTACTGATCTCAGTGTCGGTCAGATGTTCGCAGTATTCGGCTACCTATGGTTCATGCTCGGCCCTGTACAGGAACTATTAGGCATCCAGTTTGCTTGGTACAGCGCATCTGCGGCTATGCAGCGCCTTAATGGCCTTATCGCTATCGAAGAAGAAATGCGCCCAGTACAAAAAGTTAATCCGTTCAATGGTGACCATAGCCTTGATATTGAAATAAAAAACATCCATTTTGCCTATGATGAAGATAAAGAAGTCTTACGTGGGATGAGTTTGAGTATTCCTGCGGGTAAACGTGTTGCATTGGTCGGCTCTTCCGGTGGCGGCAAATCAACCCTAATCCAGCTCCTACTTGGCATCTATCAAAAAGACGCAGGTGACATACTGGTTAATGGATACCCGATAGAAGATGTGAGCTACGAGGCACTACGCAACAAAATGGCAGTGGTCCTACAACAGCCTGTATTATTTAATGATACTATGCGCCACAACCTGACGTTAGGTGGTGAATACACTGACGAGCAGTTATGGCAGGCACTTGAGATCGCCCAAATGACCGATGTCACCCAGCGCTTAACTGAAGGATTGGACACAGAAATAGGCCGACAAGGAATTAAATTGTCCGGGGGACAACGACAAAGACTTGCTATTGCCCGTATGGTGCTGACCAACCCTGAGTTTGTTATTCTGGATGAGGCGACCTCAGCATTAGATACCGCAACAGAAGCGGCATTGCATACGGCCCTAAATCAATTTCTTGCAAATAGAACAACGCTGATTGTTGCTCACCGTTTATCTGCGGTTAAACAAGCTGATGTAATCTACGTGCTCGAAGATGGGCAGGTTAGCCAAAGTGGTACGCACCACGAGTTAGTGAACGAAGAAGGCTTGTACCAAACATTGTATGGTTCTGTACAATCTGCTGAAAATCAAAATGATTCGATGACACAAGTACCTGTAGCCAGAATGAACCTAAAATAATAAAATACCGTTCATTTAGATTAATACTTTAAAGGAATAAACGTTAATGACCACAGCGAGACTATGCCCCGGTTGCGATTTACCTTTGCTTCCGCAGGTCGCTGAACAGGGACAAAGTGCGTATTGCCCACGCTGTAACACCCGGTTGTACCGAGGTGGTCATTTTCGTTTTTCCAGTGAACTAGCGATTGCCCTAGCCTGTCTTATCCTTTTTATCCCAGCGCATATTTTTCCCCTGATCACTATCCGCCTATTCGGGGTCATGATCCCGGCAACGCTGACTTCTGGCACTTTCTCTCTTGCGCCTAACTTTCCAGCCGTCGCCTTACTTATCCTATTTTGTAGTTCTATTGCCCCTTTACTGGTTTGTGGTTCAGTTTTAGGTGCGCAACTTGGTTTGCGGTTCCGCCGAATCAAATTGTTTCGCCGCTCACTTTGGATTATTGAACACCTCAAGCACTGGGCGATGTTCGATGTCTTCCTTGTTAGCCTAGGAATTTCTTGCTTTAAAGTTCAAGACTATGCGGACATCTTTGTCGGCCCCGGTTTATATTCATTGGTGCTACTACAACTGCTAACAGCCCTGCTCCTAACCCGTATCAGTATCAACCGCTACTGGGAAGCATGGCAACCAGAAACCGAGCACAAGAAGTACAGCCATGCGAGGCACTGCCATCATTGCCACATGACGCAAGATGAGCATGAAAACTGTGTGCGATGCGACTTCCCGCTTCACAAGCGCATGCCCCAGTCTATCCAGAAAACCTGGGCATACCTCATCGCAGCGACGGTCTTCATCTTCCCTGCGAACCTGTATCCGATTTCGATCTTTCTTAATAATGGCAAGCGGGTTGAAGATACCATCTTCTCCGGAGTCGCCTCGTTGGTGAACTCAGATATGCTCGGCATTGCCATCATTATTTTCATTGCCAGTATTGTTGTGCCAGTTGCCAAAATCCTTGGATTGGCCTTCATCCTATTGACCATCCAGTTCAAGCGCAGTGTTAATCACCTTCAGCGCATGAAGCTATACCGCTTTATCCAATGGATCGGCAAATGGTCAATGATGGATCTCTTCGTTATTTCGATCATGGTAACGTTAATCGACCGTGATCAATTGCTCGACTTCACCCCAGGCCCTGGTGCTATTGCCTTTGGTGTCGTGGTGGTGCTGACAATGCTTGCCGCTGAAAGCTTGGATTCTCGTCTGATATGGGACAACTATGAACAACGGACCAAATAATCAACAACCTACACCGGTCAATATAAAGCGCGATCGCGGGATTTCCCCGCTATGGATTCTCCCCGTGCTAGCCTTGGTTCTCGCAGGATGGCTGGTTTTCAAAGCCGTCAATGAGGCCGGTGAACGGATCAAAATTCACTTCAACGATGCTGCAGGCTTAGTGGCAGGACGGACGACAATCCGTTACCAAGGGTTAGAAGTGGGTATCGTCCGTGACGTGAACCTATCAGACGATCTTAAGAGTATTTATGTCGAAGCGGATATCTACCCCGAAGCCGTACAAACCCTTCGTTCAGGGACACGCTTTTGGTTAGTCAAACCTAAAGCCTCTATCACAGGTATCTCAGGCCTTGATGCCCTCGTCTCCGGTAACTACATTGCATTGCAGCCGGGTGAAGGGAAATTTGCCAATGAATTCGACGCCCTTGATAACCAACCTGCCGATACGCCTGTTGGCGAAGGCTTAAAGATCCAACTGCGTGCACCCCATTTAGGCTCAATCAATATTGGCTCGCAGGTTCTCTACAAGAAAATCCCTGTCGGTGAGGTATACAACCACAGCCTCAGCCAGAACAACAAACAAGTCATTATTGATGTCTTGATCAAGCCGCAATACGCCAACTTGGTGACGAACAAAAGTCGTTTTTGGAATGTCAGTGGCATGAGTGCCAACATTGGCTTCAACGGTGTTGATGTTCAGTTTGAAAGCCTATCAGCCATGATCAGTGGCGCGATAGCTTTTGACTCCCCCGATAAAGGATTACCTATTGAACCTGATCACCTCTTCCGCCTTTATCCTGATCTGAACACTGCGGGTCGAGGGATCGCCATTACTATCGACCTGCCAGAGAACAGTAACATTAGTGCAAGTGGCGCACCGATTGTGTATCGCGGCCTGCAGATTGGTCAGATTTCCGATATACGGCTTGATAAAGAGCGAGGGACCATTGTCGCTCATGCGGCCATTGAGCCTATGATGAGTGATCTGCTAACCACAGGTTCAAAGATGCTGCTTGAAGAAGCCGAACTCTCTCTCAATGGTGTGAAGAACATAGGCAACCTTCTGCGTGGTAACTTCCTGACCCTGATCCCGGGTAATGGCGAAACTAGCCGTCAATTTGTTGCGATTAACCAAGATGAACTTCAGGAGCAGCAGCCTGGCGTTGCCTCTTTTGCCCTCTATGCAGATGATAGCTACGGCATCAAACGAGGAACTAAACTCAAACACCGAGGCTTGGAAGTTGGCCGTGTTAAATCGGTCAGGCTTGATGGCTCTAAAGTTCGCTTCAATGTTATTGTTCAGCCTCAATATACCAAGTTAGTTCGCTCTGGTAGCCGCTTCTATATTGATGGCGGTATTCAAGCCAATCTGAGCAGCCAAGGGCTTGATGTCTCTGTCCCACCGGCTGATCAGCTGATCAGTCAAAGCATCAGCTTTACTAGTGGGGGCTCTAGCAAAGTGCTCAGCCAATACCCGCTTTACAAGAGCCGTCAACTTGCCACCCTAGCCGCAGAAAAAGCCAAAGGGTTTGCAGCGATTAGTTTGTATGCCGATGAGCTTCCACCTATTTCAGAGGGCAGCCCTGTCCTATACCGCAACATGGAAGTGGGTGAAGTGGCTAGCTATGAATTAACACGTGACGGCGTCACGATAAAGCTAAAGGTCGATAATAAATACCGCCACCTTATTTCAGCAAACACGGTATTCTGGAACCGCTCTGGCGTAGAGGTAGAAGCTGGGTTGGATGGCGTGCATGTCAAGGCGGACCCAATCAGCACCCTAATCAAAGGTGGTATCGCTTTTGATGAGCTTGAAGGTGTTACCAACCGCAATGGCAACCGTTATAAGCTTTATAAGAGTTATAAAGAAGCCAAAGATTACGGCCTGCTAGTAACCATGATTGCAGCTGATGCAAAAACCATTAAGGTCAGTACTGATATCCGCTACCAAGGCGTCAATGTCGGTAAAGTGGTTGAAATCGAACCCGACTTCAATACTGGTAAGGTTATCGTCAAAGCTCGCCTGTTCCCGAAATACGCCGAGCTGCTGGCAAAAGTTGATAGCCAATTCTGGATTGTCAGCCCGAAAATCAGCATCACTGGGGCCAAGAACCTAGATACACTGCTTAGCAGTTATATTGCTGTCACGCCGGGTAAGGGTCATTACTCACAAAGCTTCACACTTGGCAATGCCCAATTGCAGAACAAAGGCTTGAGCGTGATTTTGGAAACCGAAAAACGCAACTCGATCAGCGAAGGCACGCCGTTGCTATACCGCGATATCCAGGTAGGCGAAGTGGTGAAAGTGAGCCTGGGTGAACTGGCAGACAGGGTCATTATCGAAGCCCAAGTTGAACAGAGCTACAGCCACCTAGTCCGCACAGACAGTGTGTTTTGGAATGTCTCCGGTATCGACGTCACCATTGGCCTGACAGGTGCAACTTTACAGAGCGGTACGGTGGACAGCCTGATCCGTGGTGGCATTGCTTTCGCCACACCGGAAAGCCAACCACTCTCGCCAATTGCCAAGAGCGACAGCCACTTCTTGCTGCACGATACAGCCAAACCAGAGTGGAAGACCTGGCGCACCGCCATCCCGAAACACTAACCCCATATGATAGAAAAGGAGCAGCAATGCTCCTTTTTTATCTTGAAATCTGATCTGATGAACTCAGACTTAACCACAAGCCCATCGCCCATCGCCCATCGCCCATCGCCCATCGCCCATCGCCAAGCATCCTCCTTTTACCTATCTACCCACAAATGGTAGACTCCCGCCCAACTGCTAGATAATCGAGACATTCCCTTGCATCCTAATATTCATATCCCAGACGCATTCATCGAGCAAATTCGCCAAATCATGCCAGAACACCTGAGCATGGATGAATTCATTGCTATTTGTAAAACCCCTCTGCGTCGTAGTATTCGCGTAAACACCCTAAAGATCAGTGTGGAAGACTTTCTCAACCGTGTTGCTGACAAAGGTTGGACCCTCACGCCTGTTCCTTGGTGTGATACTGGATTCTGGATTGAGCGTGAAGATGAAGAGTCGGTCTCGCTAGGCAATACCGCAGAGCACATGGCTGGCCTGTTCTATATTCAAGAAGCCAGCTCTATGATGCCTGTTGTCGCGCTTTTGAAAGATAACGACAAGCTTGATTGCGTCCTTGATATGGCCTCTGCACCCGGTTCAAAGACGACTCAGATTGCCTGTGCAATGAAAAATGAAGGGGCTTTGGTTGCCAATGAGTTGGCAGCAAGCCGAATCAAAGTACTCCACTCTAACCTTCAACGCTGTGGCGTATTCAATGCCGCCCTTACCCACTTCGACGGCTGCGTATTTGGTGGTTGGGCCCCAGAGTCTTTCGATTCTATCCTCCTAGATGCTCCGTGCTCAGGAGAAGGCGCAATTCGCAAAGATGATGATGCAATGGCTAACTGGAGCTTGGCATCTGTGGAAGAGATTGCCGCTGTTCAGCGTGACCTGATCATTAGCGGTTTCCAAGCCCTGAAACCCGGCGGCGTAATGGTTTACTCCACCTGTACGTTGAACCTCAGTGAAAACCAAAAAGTCTGCCAGCATTTGAAAGACACTTTTGGTGATGCTGTTGAGTTTGAATCACTGTCTGATTTGTTCGATGGTGCAGATAAGGCCCTGACTGAAGAAGGCTTCCTGCATGTCTACCCGCAGATCTTCGACAGTGAAGGCTTCTTTGTCGCTCGTATCCGCAAACTGGCTAGCGTTGAATCACCGGCGGTCAAAAAGCGCAAAGGTAAATTCCCATTCAGCCTAGCAAGTAGCAAAGATAGCCAAGCCATTACCCAAGCATTCAAACAAGACATTGACTTGGATATTCCTGCTGACAGTGAAATCTGGCTACGTGACAAAGAAGTCTGGCTGTTCCCGGCAAAACTTCACAAGCTTCTTAGTGAGATTCGCTTCCAGCGTATCGGCATCAAGCTTGCCGAGCAGCACAAGAAAGGTTACCGCTGGCAACACGAGGCCATTATGACCTTGGCCACGGGTCAAGAGAAAACCGCCATAGCACTAAATGCTGCGCAAGCCAAAGAATGGTTTATGGGACGAGATATTCGTCCAGAAGACCTATCCGGTAAAGGTGAGGTCATTGTTACTTACCGTGACTACCCGATCGGTATTGGCAAATGGGTCGGTAACCGCATTAAAAATGGATTGCCTCGCGAACTGGTAAGAGATACCAACTTATTTGACATCTAATTTCCAGTTTATGAGCAAGTATTTTATCGCTGTTACTACTAGCATTAAGTAACTGCAACATAATTGCTCAGAGAACAGGACATTTTTGTTAAGTATCAGAGATGAATAACATTCTTAGTGGTAAAACTGGCAAATCATACTGCTTGAACTAACATTGAAAGTGTAATTGATCTCCATTTACTAACCAGTTAGCGCAAGGCTCTCACGAGCCATTCCCCTAAGCCCGAAACAGGAGTCGTTTCGGGCTATTTTTTGTCTATCTCACTTTAGACAAGTATCAGCATCAACTTGTTGATGTTTTTGTTCAAACCCCAAGCAAAATTCATCCATCAAATTACCACCAAAAATAAAAACACATAAAATCAGCACCTTATACCACAAATCCCCTATTCGATTTTTTCGAATATCTTCACCGATTTTTTCCGCTATCTTCTTATGCTGTCCATTCGTATAGTTAGTTCCAAGCCAAACGGCAATGCATTTCAAGGAGCACACTATGTCAAACGTTCTAGTACTAAAATCAAGCATTCTCGGTGACTACTCACAATCAAACGGTCTTATCGACCACTTGGTAAATTCGATGAACACCAGCTCTATTATTGAGCGTGACCTAGCCGCTCAGCCATTGCCGGTTCTGGATGGTGAAATTGCTGGCGGTCTTCGCGGTGGTGACAACCTCAGCGAGAAGCAGCTTAAAGCCATTGCACTTTCTGATCAGCTAATCGATGAGATCAAAGCCAGCGATACCTTGGTTATCGGTGCGCCAATGTATAACTTTTCTATCCCGACTCAGCTTAAGAACTGGTTCGACTTGATTGCCCGTGCTGGCGTAACTTTTAGCTACACAGAAAATGGTCCTGTTGGCCTACTAACAGGTAAAAAAGTGATTGTCGTAACGACTCGTGGCGGTATGCACAAAGGTGGTGACACTGACATCATGGTGCCTTACCTAAAAACCTTCCTCGGTTTTGTAGGCCTAACCGATGTGGAAGTGGTATACAGCGAAGCACTGGCAATGGGTGATGAAATGGCAGCGAAAGGTATTGCCCAAGCGAAGTTAGAGCTAGAGAGCCTAGCTCAATAATCAATTTAGAAGAGTCAGGCAGTGTCTTCTCGCGGCACTGCCCCACATCTTGCCTTACCCATTCTCGCTACTGTGTTTAACTGATGGGTAAGGCTTTTTTATTCTTGAATGTCGAAACAGCTTATCTCACTCTAGAAATCAAACTGCAGATACACGGTGTTATAGTTACTTCCACCTTTGATACGCCCAAACTGGGATGCGTTCTCAAAGATTGCTGAGCGATGGTGCAAGCTGTACCCCAACCATACTCCATCCAATGGCTTATGGTTAAACACATCTCCCAAATTCACATCAAAAGAGAAATCGAGGTAGTTGAGCAATTTACTTGGCTCATAACCTTTACGGTCCATTTCAGCCTGCTCTATGTATGTAATTCGGTTAACATACGACAAGCCTTCCGCGACACCAAACCGCCACTCAACTGGCCAGGTAAAGGTATAGTAGGCTTTTATCGCCATGATATATTCTTGGCTTGAGCTTTGAACGTCGGAGTGCCAGTGCCAAACAAAACCTGGGGTTAGGTAGATATCTAGCGGCAAACCAAACAACTCGTCCGTTAGCGGGTGGCCATAGAACACAGAAGTCAGTTGATTATTAAACTCATCCTTTTCACCTTTGCCCGTGAAGATATCGCCCATATTCGATGGGGTTGCCCAGCCATGAGCCACTCGCAAATATGGCTTGTTGCCAATAGTAGCCTTTCTTGGCTTCTTGGCATCATTGAAGAAACCAAAGCCAAGATAGCCTTCCCCTTGCCAGTTATCACTGATCAATTCAGCATCGCGGGTATTGCTATCAAAGTAGCGGGCATATGCCCCACCAACAATATACAAGTTCGATGTGACGTGGTAAGTGAAAGCAGATCCCAATTTTACATCGACGCCAGAATCAATATCTTCAAAGTCTAAGCCATAGTAATAGCTGTTGTAATCGCTGTCTTTCCAAATCAAAGAGGCTTTGGGAAGGAAACGCCAATCATTATATTGATAGTCCCCACCGATAGAGAGTTGTGAGCTGAACCTGCCATCAGGGTCAGACAGTAATTCGAAATCAGTATGATAGTTTTCGTCCCAATGATATTTGTATTGCAGACCGTAATCAGCCGTGTCGCCGCCTATCTCATTCTGAAAAGAAGAAGGAATATCGATAAAGTGCATTCGAACGAGGGCGTTCACTTCCCAGTCTTGTTCACGGTATAGATTGAGGCCGCCTTCAGTTCCATTGAGGAACAAACGGTTCCCCTGGTAGAACATCATGGGCACGAAGGTGGAGACCGTAGAGTCCTCAACAACAGACTCTGTCGCATAGGGGATCGAAGCGCTGCGCATCACAGCAGCTAGCCCCCACTTCTTTTCCTCATCTCTTTTTTGCCTCAAATCATCAACCGAGATAAAACCGAGTGGTTTTTCATTTTCATTCGCTGGATTTTGCTGCTCTGTCTCTGCCGCTATAGCAACCAATGGCAAGCAAGCGATGAATGCAAAATGTTTAGACAATCAATAACCCTCAAAATAACAGGAACTGTAATTATTGTTATTTAAGTTTATACCTATTTTTAACCATATCATTGTCGTCTCATGGTAAAAAAAGCATAAAAAAAGCCCGATATTGATCGGGCTTTTGTAAAACAGTTTAAGAATTACTGGTGAGAAGCGATCTCTGCTTTCTTCAATTCTTTAACGCTCTTGCTCACTTCGCGACGCTCTTTAGAAAGCTCAGCGCTGATGATGATGTGGTCATCTACACGATCTTCGTAATCGCCTTTCATGTTCTCAACGATTTCAACGATCTGATCATGAGTCATATCAGCTTTGATGTAATCAAGTAGGTTTTCAAGCAATTCAACACGCTTACGGTTGTCACGAATTTTACGGTCGTTATCTAGGATCTCACGCTTTAGCTTGTTCTTACGACGAGTTTGACGAACTAGCTCTAGGATAGTGTTCATTGTTTGTCCTTATATGAATCTACAAAACCTAACTGCCCCCGTTATAGCAGAAACTTGTATTGCCACTCAAGTCACATTTTGAGCAGTTAAACCAAAACAGGCTGCTTCCTTGACATATTTCAGTTTCGGTAAAGGTATCCGCTGGTGGCTTCGAGTCGCCATCGGCTTAACGCGGCTCATCCCTTAGGTATACACTTGATACATCACAAATTGATGAAAGTAGAAAGTAAGATTTAGTTAAACTTGTGAGACTATTTCAGTGGGGATTCAGGTTATTAGAAATCCTGTGAAAGTCGCCACAATTTTCTTATTTTTTTATTTGCAATTAGCCCAATGCTGCCTAATCTTTGAATTGACCAGTAATGTTTGGCGTTGATACAACATTGACTTCTGAATCGCTTCATCTAGCAATACTATTTTGCAAGTCCAACTGGAGCAAAAAAGATTCAATTGTTACCTCGGTTAAATAGTATTGGCATATGTACAGATGTAAGTTATTCAGGAGACAACATGTCTAAAGCAACAGGTACCGTTAAGTGGTTCAATGAAGAAAAGGGTTTCGGTTTCATCACACAGGACAACGGCGGTGCTGATGTATTCGTTCACTTCCGTGCGATCACTGGCGACGGCTTCAAAACGCTAGCGGAAGGTCAAAAAGTTAGCTTTGAAACAGAGCAAGGTCCAAAAGGCTTACAAGCTGCAAACGTAGAAAAGATTTAATTTCTCGTTTTCACTTGGACAAAAGGGCTGTTAAAGCCCTTTTTTACGTTTTAAATTAACCTCTTAGTTGCACACATATCACCCACATACAATTTCTCGCTTTATTTTCGACCTTTCACTCTAATTTGATGCTAAATCCGCCAAAACAGTGATAAGCTCTTGTATACCCTCAGTAAAACAATGGCTTCAGTACAATACAAATCACATTTTTCGATATAAATAATTAAATTTTAAAGTAATTGCTTGCCACCTACCCTCTCGTGTGGCCTAATGTGCTTGGCCTGAAATGCAGACCTATTTATGCAACAAATTGAAATAGAAAACTTCGTTACACCGCTTCATCGAGCGACGTTGTCCTGAAGAGCTCAACATTCTTTTGTCCATAAGTAATTCATTATGATGGCTTAAGTACGCAACAAGCGTTTATTAATTATTTTATTCAGGAGACATCACATGTCTAAAGCAACTGGTATCGTTAAGTGGTTCAACGACGAGAAAGGTTTCGGTTTCATCACTCAAGACAACGGCGGTGCTGACGTATTCGTTCACTTCCGTGCTATCGCTGGTGAAGGCTTCAAATCTCTAGCTGAAGGCCAGAAAGTATCTTTCGACATCGAACAAGGTCAGAAAGGTCCTCAAGCTGCTAACGTTGAGCGCATCTAATTCGCGTTAACGTGAAGAATTCCAAAAGGGTGCCCTAGGGCGCCCTTTTTTAATTCAATCCTTTTCAACCTCTTATCTTCTGCGCTCACCTTACTTTCCGAAATCTGTCAGATGTAACATTTTTGACATAAATCAGATAACAAAATTCAATCAAGCACGCTTTTACTTCCCTTTAACCATACACTGAAGCTAAGTTGTTCTGTTTTCAGGGATCCAAGTACATGGAAGAACGTCAAACTCTTCAAACACAGTCTATCCGGCGCCTGCTTATTACTGGGGCAATCGGCATACTGTCTCTTCTACTCGCTTTTTTTATCACCGATCATGTTATTCATAATAAATACACCCAGCTTCAGTCTTTGCAGCACAAAATTATAAAAGCCTCAAATAGCATGCTGATGATACGCCGGCATGAAAAAGATTACCTCGCCAGAGTAGATTCAAGCTATTTATCAAAGATGGAAGGTGCTTACTCTCAACTGAAATCAGAGTTGTTAAGCATTAATCAATCGCTCAATGAACATGACATTACAACTAGCTATTCAAACCAGCAAGCTATTGCTGATGTGGATAGCTATTACCAGCAATTTTCAGCGATGAGTCATACCGTACAAAATATATTCGGGGAAAATGGCTCGATAAGTTTAATCGATCAATTAAAAGATACCGCCCTTGCTTTCGAGCAAAATCTGATTGGTATAAACGCGCCAGAGATTGATGCCCTCACCCTCACAACAAAGGATTTGATGTATCAGTTCTTCAATGACTTTGACAGTAATCTGCTGCCAGATATCGACAATAACCTCACTGAAATTCAAAAGGCACTTGAAGCGGCACCTGAGTTACGTTTCTCAACCACCAGCTTCGTGGAATTTAGCCAGGCCTTTTATGTATTACAGCGTACATACGAAACATTCGGCTACTCCCATAACGACGGCATGCATGGCGAACTTCGTAATACCATTCACTCCCTTGAAGACACCTTAAATAACCTGTTTACCGAGACACCGAAACAGATCGCCATAACCATGCACCAATACGAAAGTTACAAGAAAATGGTCGCTCTGGCCCTATGTATTGCTATTGTTCTCGTTCTACTTTATGTCATCCGGCAAACCCATCGTTTAGAGCAGGACTTGATAAACGCCCGTGAGCATGAAAAACAAGCAAATAAGGCCAAGAGTGCTTTCTTGGCAAATATGTCTCATGAAATTCGAACGCCGCTCAACGGCATTCTCGGCATGACGGAAATATTATCGGATTCGAAACTCAGCGCCGTTCAAAAAGACTACCTATCAACGATCAATGCTTCCTCACAAACCCTGCTGATGCTTATTAATGATATTTTGGATTTATCCAAAATCGAATCAGGCCATTTGGAGATAGCCCCGCATACCTGTGCCCTTAAAGAAGTGATTTTTGACACAGCGGCCCTTATCGCACCCAAGGCCCAACAAAAGAGCATTGACTTGGTCGTCGACATGGAAACATCCCTGCCCGACTACATAAAAGCAGATGAACAAAAGGTCCGCCAAGTATTAATGAACCTTGCCTCCAATGCCATTAAGTTTACGGACTCAGGCGCGATTACTTTTACAGCCAAGCAAGTCAGTCACTCCCCATCACACACAGAGGTGTTCTTCTCTGTCCAAGATTCAGGGATCGGCATTGATAGTGACAAACAGACCCACATCTTTGAGGAGTTTAAACAAGAGACAAGCCAAACATCCTCTCAGTATGGCGGAACAGGTCTTGGCTTAGCTATCTCCGCCAAGATAGTTGAAATGATGGGTGGAGAAATCCAACTTGAATCGCAAAAGCACGTAGGCAGCACTTTCTCATTTACACTGTCATTTCTACATGACGAGCAGACTATTGATCAAGTCTCTAGCCTGCCAGTGCTGTATTTGGCAGAAGAGCACAATGCTTTACTGGTCAGTGAAATACTTCGCTTTGGTTATCAACTAACGCATTGCCACACTGTCGATGAGGTTCTTGCTGCTAATAGGCCCAATGCCATCGTGATTATCGATAAACCTTGCTTGTTACCACAAGCAAGTAGCACATTGGTAAACTTCAACATTGTTTATGTTCGCCAGAACAATGAGATAGTAAATGATACGGCGAGTAATGTTGTTGCCCTTGTTACTGCTCCTCTGTTTGGTATGCGTCTAAACAATATGCTGAAAACCGCTTTTGTTACTCATAACCATGCCCCCGAAGCGATTGAAAACTCTTCGAGCATAGCCATCAATGCTCCCGAGCCCACTACAAGTGGCAAGCAATCCATTCTTATCGTCGAGGACAATAAAGTTAACCAGCAAGTTGTCTGTATTAATTTAAAGCGCATTGGCTTTGACTACCTGATTGCAAATAATGGTCAAGAAGCTGTTTCCCTCTACCAACAACACCATGGCGATATTGGGCTAATTTTGATGGACTGCATGATGCCTGTTATGAACGGCTTTGAGGCCACGCAAGCAATACGGGAATGGGAACAAGAACATGGTTTGAAAAACACGCACATCATCGCGCTCACCGCTTCTATTCTTGATGATGATATCCAGCAGTGCTTTGATTGTGGCATGGATGATTACCTGCCAAAACCATTCAAACGAGATGTCCTTTTAGAGAAGCTGAAAAAACAGGTCAACTTAAGTTCGTCACCCACTCTTATCACGGACTAATACAACCTATAAAAGCAGGCGCTGGCCTGCTTTTTTCTCACCAGTAAACGGATAAAGCAAAGCCACCAGCAGTAAATCCCTCCAACTTATTCCGAACTCAATTTTGAGTCAGCTTTATTAAATATAAGAACTACACTCCCTACATTTTACAACTTTGAGAAATTCTCCTAATTTTTTAACACTATCTCTAAAACTTAATTGGAGCTTCAATATGATTCGGCCGGTACTGCCATTAGTTATGACAACCGCTTTTATCTCCAATGCTTATGCGATAGAGCCTATTCCCACAGAGAGTGGGTTTTCTGGCTTTGTAAATGTCGGTGTCGGCGGAATGAGTGTTGAATCGAATACCTTAGCCCAATTTGGCTCTGTTGATTTAAGTAACAGCACAATTAACTCAATCGATGGCTCTGCTAGTAGTGAGGATTCTGCAATACCGATTATCGCTGCTGAAATTGCCTATACTTTCGCCAACTCTCGCACACAAGTCTTTATCGGTAACCAACTCGAAGACTATATCCGGTTTGACTTCTCGACGCTTGCTGGTATCCGGCAGGAAATAGGTAAAGCCGGTGTGTTAGGTGCGAGCTTTCTATATACCCCGCTGGCAACAGAAGTATGGTCAGACCCTTTCCTTACCGGGTCCCCGAGAACAAAAACGGATCGTACGGCTAACGGCTATCGATTAATCTGGGATCGGATGTACGGCACAGGCTTAGAGCTCAGATACTCATACCGTGATGTTGATATCGATGACGAACTAAGCGGTGTTTCGCAAGGCTTAGAGTCTGAAGACGTAACCTTACTTAACCGTAATGGTGATCTTCATCGCTTCACTGCACAATACACTTTCACGTGGGACTCACCTAGACATCGACTAGTACCTCTCTTCTCTGTCATCGATCTGGATGCCGACGGTGATGCGATGGCTTATGACGGTTACTCACTCGGCGCAAACTATATCTACTCGGTAAATCGTTGGCGTCTAGTAACAAACGTCTACATTTCAGAACTGTCCTTTGACGAAGGGCATCCATTGTTTGATGATAGGAAGATAGACAGCAGCCAATTTGGTGCAAGCTTCACGGCTTTTTACGCCAGTCCATTTGGCTGGAAAAATTGGCTGGCAAACGGGTCGGTGGCTTGGTTTGATCAAGACAGTGATGTTAACTTCTATGACTCCTCGGTAGGCTTATTCAGTGTTGGCTTGCTCTATCGCTTCTGATTTCATTGTTTCAAAAACTGCCTTATTTAATTGCCGGATAACCTCATTTAAGTCGAGTTATCCGGCATTATCTTTAGCCCCTATTATCAATATTTTGTTTAAACTGTTTCGCTAGCCAATATCATTATCAATTTTTTTAAAGCTGCTATTATTCATAGCGTTACCGAACTGCTCTGCTGGATACCACGCATTCATCCATCCAGCATGTGATTACTTCACCAAGGAATACAGCAATGCAAAAAGTGATTCTTGTTACCGGCTCAACCGACGGCATCGGATTTGAAACAGCGAAAATGCTCGTATCTCAAGGCCACAATGTTCTTCTGCATGGCCGTAACCCTGCCAAGCTTAACGATGTGGAAGCACAGCTCAAGCAGTTACAAGGTAACGCAAAAATAGAAACCTATGTGGCTGATTTGTCCAAACTGTCAGAAGTTGACGTGCTGGCGAGAGAAATCACAGCAAAACATAACCACTTAGATGCTTTGATTAACAACGCCGGTGTCTACAATGCACCTGTTGCAACCACCGGTGATGGTTTTGATGTACGCTACGCAGTGAACACCTTTGCCCCATACCTACTGACAAAAGCGTTGCTACCACTGCTGGGACAAAATAGTCGGGTGATTAACCTCTCCTCTGCGGCCCAAGCACCTGTTGACCTATCAGCGCTTGCTGGCGACAAACCACTCTCTGCCGGTGACGCTTATGCCCAAAGTAAATTGGCTATCACTATGTGGTCTCGCAGCATGGGGCTTGCGTTGAAAGAATCTGGCCCGATGATCGCGTCAGTCAATCCCAAGTCACTGCTTGGCAGTAAAATGGTAAAAAGTGCATTTGGTATTGCTGGTAGTGATCTTAGTGTCGGTGCAGATATTTTGGTGCGCGGTGCACTGTCCGATGAATTTGCTAATGCCCACGGTCTGTACTTCGACAACGACATCGGCCAGTTCGGTCAACCGCATCCCGATGCATTGAACGATCAAAAAGTTCAAGCCGTAATGACAGCGATGGACTCTGCACTGGCGAGCTTTCAGTAATCTCCTTGAGCTTTCGCTATTCGCTTGAGCTCTCTAAAAAGCCAAGCCCATGATCTAATTAGGTCATGGGCTTTTTGTTTGTCTGTTATTTCCAAGCAATTATCAAAATTATCTATAAACTGATTCACCACTTACGCCAATTATCATCGTTAACATAGGTTGTTATCCTGCTTCCACAATACAGCACTCACCTGTGAGGGGTGCTAACCCAAAGCAAGTTGGAGACTCCCTATGCACTACGAGGGCAAAATCTATCGTCCTTGGACTGAAGCAAACAGCGTATTGATCCAGACGACTTTAGGCTGCAGCATGAACCACTGTACCTTCTGTAATATGTTCAGCGACAAGCGCTTCCGGATTCGGGATATCGACGATATATTCCAAGATATAGAATCTGCTAGGCGCTTCTACCCCCATGTCGAATCTATCTTTCTTATCGACGGCAATGTCATGGCGGCACGCACCGATTTTCTGCTCAAAATTTTTGAGAAAATCAAAGCAACCTTTCCCGAGTGCCAAAAGATATCCTTGTACAGTGGGTTGAACGATCTCAGACGTAAATCCCCATCGGAACTCAAAGAGTTAAAACATGCAGGGTTAAGTATGGCTTATGCGGGATTAGAGTCTGGTGACAGAGTGGTTCTGGAGCGGATCAAAAAACGCATGACTCCTGAGCAAGCACTTGAAGGTATGGCGCTGGCTAAAGAAGCCGGTATTGAAATGCTGCTATCGTTTATCTTTGGTTTAGGCGGGCGTGAGCGCTCAAAAGAGCACATCGTAGAAACCACAAAGTTGCTCAACCTAATGCAGCCAGAACAAATTGCCCCTATGGCCTTGGCTATTCAACCGGGTACGGAATTGGAACAAGAAGTAAACCGTGGAGAGTTTATATTACCGACCCCATTGCAGATCCTCGAAGAAGAAAGGTACCTGCTTGAGAACCTGGATTTCGAAACGATGTACTGGGGCGATCACGGTAACAACATCGTATCTCTAAAAGGCATGCTGCCAACCTACCAAAAACAATTCCTTGGACAGGTTAACAATGCGATTGCCACCAACCCAATCATCCAAGAAAACGTTATTCAAACCTTTTCTTGGTAAGCAAAAACCGGCACTGGGTATTGCCCCCCAATGCCGGTTTAATCAGGAAGCTTTAGATCACATCTGTATCCCAACCTATATCCCAATATGGTGGGCTGCCGTAATAGTCGTTGAAATAATCGATAAAGGCTCTGACTTTCGGGGCAAGTAGACGAGAACTTGGATACACGGCCCAAATTGCCGTGTCGGAAACCAATGGGTAGTCTTTTAAGATCTGAACCAACTCACCGCGCTCCAATTGCTTGTAGACACTCCAAGTTGAATTAATGGCAATACCCAGCCCATCGGTACAAGCATCACGCATCGCATCGCCGTTATCCGTTCGAAAGCTACCTTTGGTTTTCACGCTGATCGGGCCGTCTTTGCTATCGAACACCCAAGTAGTTAGCCCGGCCAAATTCACACATTGATGATCGTTCAACTCGTGTGGTGTCTTAGGTTCACCATGTGCCTCGAGATATTCTGGAGAGGCACAGATAATACGATTATCTGGCGCGAGCTTGCGGGCGATAAGTGTAGAATCTTGTAGCTCTGCATCACGAATAGCAATATCAAAACCACCTTCAACCATATCGACGATAGTGTCGCTAAAGCGAAAATCGACGGTTAAATCAGGGTAACGAGCTAGAAAGCCTTTCAGAGCAGGAATAAGATGCATACGACCGAACGAAGCAGGCGCTGTAACGCGTAATGTTCCGACAGGCAATGCACTCCCTGCACCAACAGAAGCCCTTGCCGCTTCAACACTTGCCAAGACTTCTTCGGCATGTGGCAAAAAGGCTTGTCCTTCTTCAGTCAATGATACTTTACGTGTCGTGCGGTGAACCAACCTAACCCCAAGCCCTTCTTCAAGCTTATTAATATGGGCGCTTGAAACTGCCGGAGACAGCCCTAGCTCCTGTCCGGCCATACTGATGTTATGGGTCGTCGCCAGCCTTACAAACAATTTCAAATGTTCAATATTCATTGGGTATTATCAATGTATTTCGAATAATTGCGATAATTAACTATCAATTATCAACCCCAAAGCGGGTAAAGGCAAGACACGCTATTTCAAACTAATCGCCGAAAGCGCATCAAACAGAGCGCGTTTATCGGCTTCGGAGAGGTATTTAAGCTCAAGAGTCTGAGAGAAGGCATTCCAATCCTTTTCTGACAACTGCCCACCCGCATTCAAATATGCAAGGACCTCTTGATTGATTTGCTCTCCCAAGGTAATTAGCGCTGGCCTCACAACCGTTTTCAGATCTCTCGGTTCACGGTTTGTTGGCGTATTAAGCAAATCAGCCCGATAACGATACTGAATCGCTTTAGCCGCTGAAATCTGGGCCC
This sequence comes from Photobacterium sp. BZF1, assembly GCF_014349205.1. Taxonomy (NCBI): domain Bacteria; kingdom Pseudomonadati; phylum Pseudomonadota; class Gammaproteobacteria; order Vibrionales; family Vibrionaceae; genus Photobacterium; species Photobacterium sp. BZF1. Next base: position 4,868 of record NZ_JACSOF010000033.1, on the reverse strand, counting down.
GGAAGAAGCCTTTAACACTCTGGCTATCCAGCCCTACTTCTGCTGCTGACTCTGACGCTTTGCTGATAACGACTTCTTCACGTGCAATATCTTCAATGGGTAAATTGTGATTCGCTTTATAAAGACCCACATCTTCCATGTAACTTAACCGCTGGGCGATTGCACTAAACAACCCACTGGCAGAAGGTGCTGCCAATGCTTGAACGGACACCATACATAACAAACCCACCAATATTGCTTTAACCATCACTATTCCTTTAATGTTCAATGAGTAACACATCAAACCAATGGTATTCGCCGCAACTATGCATTTCAATGCTTATTGAGCCTCTTGCCGGATATAACAATGAATCTCTGAGCTAGCATTTGACCCGAGGAATATCCCGCCACCGGGTAGTATATTGTGGTGAAAGGAGTTCCCGCCGCATCGCCCATTTCGGATTAATCCCCTGCGCAGCAAGGAACAAGCTATCCCTACCATAGCGCTGGTTGAGGCTATCAAATACCTTCATCAATGCCGGGTTGGATGCGGATTCATCGAAAAGGTCCCCTTGAGCATGTTCCCCACAAACCAAATCAATCAAACCGACCCCGATTTTGTAATATCGCACTCCCGGCGCATAGATTTGATCAAGCATTGAGGCAACGGCAGCAGTGATCTGGGTACTGTCATCGGTAGGGTACGCAAAACGATAAACTTGCTTGAAGCCCTGCGGCCTTTCGTCATAAGGCGAGTTCGAGGCAAACACCATCATCACACGGACAAGAGAACGTTGTTTTCTCAACTTCTCAGCAGCAACGCCCACATGCTTACATAAGGCTTGGCGTAGGCTATCAGGGCAGGTAATACGCTCTCCAACGCTACGGGTCGAGAAGATCTGCTTCTTATCAGCCCGAGTCTGATCCCAGCCTTTGCACGCCTCGCCATTAAGTTCACGGACTGTCCGCTCGACCTCAACGTTGAATGACTTCCTCGTTAGCCCCGGCTTCATTGCCGCTAACTGCAATGCTGTATTGACCCCCATGAACTCCAAGCGCTTGGCAATCCGGCGGCCAATCCCCCACACATCCGAGGTTTTCAGTTGGGCCAATATTTCTAGGCGCCGAGGCTCGGAATCTATAACACAGACACCTTGGTAGCCCTGTACTTTCTTAGCGGCATGGTTAGCTACCTTGGCAAGCGTTAGCGTCGGGCCCATTCCCACGCAAACAGGCAACCGGCACTCTCGCCAGACCGCTCTTCGTAAACGCTGAGCATGGTGGGATAAGTCTGGAATAGCTTGTCGGCATTGGTGAAATGCCAGGAAAGATTCATCAATGGAATACACATGCTGCTCAGGTGCAAAACGGCCAATCACCTCCATCATTTTGCTGGAGAGATCGCCGTATAGCTCATAGTTCGACGAGCAGGCGATCACACCTTTCGCCTCACACAGGCCACGCATTTCAAAATAGGCTTTGAATTTTTCTACCCCAGCCTCTCTGGCCTGCCGATTAGCGGCGACAATACACCCATCGTTATTCGACAACACAACCATAGGCTTGCCGCGCCAATCCGGCCTAAACACCTGCTCTGCCGAGCAGTAGAATGAATTAGCATCTACCAACGCGTACATGGCACCTCCGGCTTATACTTCCGTGAGCATTGTCTCTCATAAAGACAGTCATCAACTTTCACCAAAGATCAGGCTCTTGCGATGGCAACGAATTGAACGCGTCACCACCCCTTCTAATGTGAACTGATCGTGCTGCGAAACAAACACCGGCATATAACCCGACGCTGCCGACAATAGCCGTCGCTGCTTGGTATCGATCAACTTGCAGACAAACTCCCCGTTAAGGTTCGCCACTACCACATCGTGATCTTTCACCTCGATATGGCGGTCTACAATCAGCACATCACCATCGTAGATGCCAACTCCTTCCATACTTCTACCTTGGGCCAAACCAATATATGTGGCACTGGGGTGCTCCACCAGCAACTCATCCAACGACAAAGGAAGCTGCAGATAATCAGCGGCAGGGCTCTCGAATCCGGTGATCCCCGCACTGGCATAAAATGGAATAAAGTTCATAATTCACGAGTACTGTTTATTTATACAGTATTATTGTTATCCTAGACTCAGCAGCGGTCAAGATGCACCTTGATCAATAGCTGCTTTTATAAGCACCACGGCTTTCGAAGCGAACGATAGGAAGTAAGATCATGTGTGGAAGGTTAAACATTCTCGCTAACATACTGAATAATCAGGTATCTGATGAATTACGAGTGCGCTACAACACCACCGACAATCCTGATCTCTGCCCTAGCCAAATCGTTACCACACTCTGCAAAAATTTTAGCCCCCGCTCTAGTACCAACGGCCTGCAGCAATATGAAATGACATGGGGGATAAAACCTGCATGGGCGAAAAAACTACTGATCAACGCACAAGTTGAAACCGCAATGGAAAAACCCACCTGGCGCAACGCAATGCAGCACAGGCGTTGTATTGTCCCATGCTCTGGCTGGTTTGAATGGCGGGATGAAGGCGGGCTCAGTAAGCAGAAATACCTTTTCAGCCATGCCGAAAGCAAGCCCTTGTACATGGCTGGGCTATGGTTCGAACCAAGCGAGGGAGAGCAGCCCGAACTGGTCACCCTAACCACTGCGGCGAATACAGTTTGCCAACCTTACCACCACCGGATGCCGTTGTTGGTTAGCGTTAACGAAATTGAAGACTGGCTAGGAAACCAGAAACCGATTGAGTTGCTACTGGATCAATTAAGCCAAGCTCAAAACCGAGCTAGCAACCATACTCTTTTGTCAATTAACCCAACCAATGTGCCAGCATGAAATCGTTATATCACGGATACTTAGCCCGTAGCCTACTCTGTACATAATCGACAAAGCAGCGCACTTTTAAAGGGATATGGCGGCTATGGGGATAGATTACGTTAATTGGCACAGTATCACTGGGGAAGCCCTCCAATACTTGAACTAGTGCTCCCGTTTCCAGGTGTTGCTCTGTCATCCAAATGGGTAGTTGGGTGATACCTAATCCTGCGAGCGCCATTTCCAAATTGGTTTCACCGCTGTTACTTCGAAAGGCACCCTGAACTGAAACAGAAACCTCTTTGTCGTTCTCTTTGAAATGCCAGTTATTGAGTGAGCGGTTATAGGTATAAACGATACAGTGGTGATTTTTTAGATCGTTAGGTGTGGCTGGTATGCCATGTTTATCCAGGTACTTTGGTGATGCCACCAACTGTAGCGGGTTGTCGAACAGAGGCCTTGCTATTAACGATGAGTCCTCCAGTTTTTTAGCTCGAATTGCAATATCAATGCCCTCGGCGACGAGATCTATAGGCCGCTCTCCAATCACCATATCCACCTCAATGTCTGGATACTCATGCAAAAACTCGGCGATTAGTGGCGCTAACAATATTCGCGCAAGCGGTGCTGGGGCTGCGATACGAAGAGTGCCTTTGGGTAAAGATACTTGAGAGCGCACATTTGCCTCAACCTCATCGATTTCCTGCAAAATACTGACACAATGGTCATAATATTCCTGACCCGCTTGAGTGAGTGATAATTCACGGCTGGTACGTGTTATGAGCTTAACCCCTAACCGCTCTTCCAAAGCTGCAATTTTTTTACTCACCGTAGCTTGAGAGCTGTTTTGCTCTCTCGCTGCAGCCGAGAAGCTTCCGGTCTGTATAACGCGTAGAAAAACACGCATTGCACCAAGTTGATCCATACTATCATTCGATTTTGGAATAGATACTGTTCATTTTATCTTACTTCTATAACAAAACCATCATGGTTATGATTCTCTTCGTCAACAACATCGAATATGAAGAGAGAAACAGCATGAAACCCACCCATACTAAACAAGCAATTCGTGAAGCAATGGATCATCTTATCGACCGCGCAACAAATTTTGATATTGAAGCGCTCGAGACCATCTATCACAAAGATTTTCACACCACTTTAATCATGCCTGATAGCACAGTTCAGACCTTCAATAAGGCAGAGTTCAAAGCACACTTTGCCAAGCAAGCACAAGAAGGCAGCCAGCAGCTTAACACTTGGGCGGAATGGCATGATTTTCACATTTTAGGTGACTCGGCTGTATGCGTATTGAGTCGTAAACACAGTGGAATGAACGGTGAAGAAATGAAGTTACTCTGCAATATCGAATTACGATTTGAAGAGGATCGCTGGCAAGTTCTTCGAGAGCAGATCTTTCTTCGCCCACTATCTGAAGCCTAAAATGGCTGGGTAGGTTATCAGAAGACCGCCGTTCACAACGGTGGTCTGTACCGTTTTGGATATAAAAACCTATTTGAGCACAGCAAGATAATAGTAACGAACTGTATTTTTCCAACCTGCAGTAGCGTCATGAATGAATTTCACTAATTCATCGCCTCACTCCCCCAACCTCTCTAATGTACGCCTTAAGTACTACTGGAATGGAATCAGTAGCTTTCCAGCCCTATTACCTCGCTAAAGGATGGTAACGCGCGGTAGGGATACCTTCGAAAGGCTGATATGTTAAAAATACTAAAACAAGAATACACTCTGGTTGTCGGTATGCTTGCCATTTTATTTTTTAAAATGGCTGGCAATACCCTGCTAGGTGGAAATAACTCCCCTATTTTATACTTGCTCACCACAGGCATATTATTTTACGTGGTAATGACCGCTATTTTTGCCGTTGTTCGCCACTCCGATGCCATGGCAATTCGGCTCGGTGATCCCTACGGCACGCTTATTTTGACGCTATCTGTCGTCGTACTTAAAGTCATTATGCTTTCATCATTGATGCTCACAGGTGACTCGAACCCAGTATTGGCAAGGGATACCTTGTTTGCCTTGATAATGG
>NZ_JACSOF010000032.1:0-48698 GCF_014349205.1 Photobacterium sp. BZF1 | reverse complement strand
GTTCATGGTTCGTCTCCAAGTCTTACCGGTAAGGTAAGGTCTTAGAGGTTAGTGTATGGAATCAAAGGGCTCTGCCGCGAAGCGGCTTGGTTCAACAAATTGTTCAAGCAGACAGCCAACAGTCGGTGATATTGGTTTGAATTGAGTTTAGAAATATAACTGACTAATTTTTGTCCACTGGTGCGGCAGGGCCGTTCCTGGTAAACACACCTTTGCCCCATTCCTTACCAGCAACACTCAGCGTCACAAATCACCGTGAGGTTGTTTGGCCTACTTTTCTAATCTGGATTTCTCTTGCCGAGAACGCTACAACGTTCAGCGATTAACTCTCTCAGTCACAGATGGCTAAGATCGGAAATAAAGTACTTGTTCTAAAAGAGAAATAACGCCCCGGGCTCTAAGCTTAGTGGTATAGGCTTCATGTTGACAGTGTCCAGTTTAGTTTGGACGCAGGATGATCCGGACGCATAAGGCAGACATCATGGTCTCGCATTACCTCTACGCACTCTAGCTCTTTAGGGTGGTGATGAACTTGGATCCAAATTCAACCATACTGATACCAAAATCAATATCTCGCTTTAACAAGCGCTCAAATGTCCCCTCATTTTTTTAATACGAAGCTCGACTTTCTTGAGCTGGGTTTCGTTTAATAGTCTCTATCTATAATGTCTTTGATTCACAGATAGATATTTCCTATCAAATCAATTGGAAGGTCCAATTTCACAATTTCCTAGGGTCATTGCATTATATCTCCATCGACGCGGGGCAGCGTCAAATCGAATAGATGAGAAAGAGAGTTAGACAATGATCAATACAGAAATCAAACCATTTCAGGCGACTGCATTCAAAAACGGCGAGTTTGTAGAAATTACAGAACAAAATGTTAAAGGTAAGTGGGCTGTATTCTTCTTCTACCCAGCAGACTTCACGTTTGTATGTCCAACAGAGCTTGTTGACCTTCAGGAAAAGTACGCAGAGCTTCAGTCTCGTGGCGTAGAGGTTTACTCAGTATCAACTGACACACACTTCTCTCACAAAGCGTGGCACGACACTTCAGACAAGATTGGTACTATCGAGTACTTCATGGTAGGTGACCAGACTGGCACTATCACTAACAACTTCAATGTAATGCGTGAAGGTCAAGGTCTTGCAGACCGTGCTACTTTCCTAATTGACCCAGAAGGTGTTATCCAAGCGATGGAAATCACTGCTGAAGGTATCGGCCGTGACGCTGAAGACCTACTACGCAAGGTTAAAGCTGCACAGTACGTAGCTGCTAACCCAGGCGAAGTTTGCCCAGCTAAATGGAAAGAAGGTGAAGAAACTCTAGCACCATCTCTAGACCTAGTTGGTAAAATCTAAGATCTACTGAATAGCGGACACTGTTCAGTTTGATAGGCACGCTTTGCTTTCCTCCTAAAGGGCTAGGCGTGCCGCTCCCCAAACAGGCTAAACGCAGCCGATAGAAAATCCACCCCACAAAATGTTTGCCGACTTGCGCCCCTTTTATTTTCCTTTTAAGCAAGAAGGTATTGGTCAATACCAAAAACAGAATTTAAGAGTAGGCACAATTATGTTAGATCAAGCAATGAAGCAGCAGCTTAAGGCATACCTAGAAAACCTAAAAACAGATGTACAACTTGTACTTAGCCTTGATGGCAGTGAAACCGCTAACAAGCTTCAGGCTTTGGCAGATGATATCGCGTCTCTAACAAACAAAATTATCGTCACCCGTGATGACAGCGCCAGCTCGCGCCAGCCAATCATGCAGGTGGTGAACCAAGAAAAAGGTACTGCCATTGGCTTTGCCGGCCTACCGATGGGACATGAGTTTACCTCTCTGGTACTTGCCCTGCTACATAGTGGTGGTCACCCAATTAAGCTTGATGCCGAAACCATTGAGCAAATAAAAGATCTCGGCCAGCCGCTAAACGTTGAAATCTTTATTTCGCTATCGTGCCAGAACTGCCCTGAGGTAGTACAAGCATTCAACATGATGTCAGCAATCAATCCGCTAATTAAAACGACCATGATTGACGGCGCAGCATTCCAGGACGAAGTGAAATCTCGCGACATCATGGCCGTGCCAAGCGTGTTCATTAATGGTGAACTCTTTGGCCAAGGCCGAATGTCACTGGCAGAAATTCTCAACAAAGTAGATTCTGGTGCTGCAGAGAAGAAAGCAGCTAACCTTAGCAAGCAAGAGCCATTTGACGTTCTTGTTGTTGGCGGTGGTCCTGCGGGTTCTTCAGCAGCTATCTACGCTGCGCGTAAAGGCATTCGCACAGGTGTTGTAGCCGAGCGTTTCGGCGGCCAGGTTATGGATACCATGGCTATAGAAAACTTTATTTCGGTGAAGGCGACAACTGGTCCTAAGCTAGTTGCTAGCCTAGAAGAGCACGTGAAAGAATACGGCGTTGAAGTCATGACTGAGCAGCGCGCAGCCAATATCATCGACGCAGAAGAAACAGCCGATGGTTATATCCATGTCGAATTAGAAAGCGGTGCTGTTTTGAAAACGCGCACAGTTATTACCAGCACAGGTGCTCGCTGGCGTGAAATGAACGTGCCGGGTGAACAAGAATACCGTAATAAAGGCGTTGCTTACTGCCCGCACTGTGACGGCCCATTGTTCAAAGGTAAGAAAACAGCCGTGATCGGTGGCGGAAACTCTGGTATCGAAGCGGCTATTGACCTAGCCGGTATCGTTGAGCATGTAACGGTTCTTGAATTCGCCGATATGCTTCGCGCAGACCAGGTTCTGATTGATAAAGCCAACGCAACACCAAACATCGATATCATCAAAATGGCACAAACTACGCAAGTGCTGGGTGATGGCAACCGTGTAACTGGCCTTGAGTACAAAGACCGTAACACCGATGAACTGAAGCAAATCGAACTGGCAGGTATTTTCGTTCAAATCGGACTGATGCCAAACAGCGAATGGCTAAAAGGAACGAAAGTAGAGCTTTCTCCTCGCGGTGAAATCGAAATCAACGCACACGGCGCCACATCAATGAAAGGTGTGTTTGCAGCAGGTGATGTAACAACCGTACCTTACAAGCAAATCATTATTGCAATGGGCGAAGGTGCTAAAGCAAGCCTAGGTGCTTTCGACCACTTAATCCGTAACCCTGCACCAGCAAAGGTAAAGGTTCCTGAAACTGCATAACGGCTTAACTAGCTTAAAAACTGCCAGCCTTTTGTTGAAAAGAGCACGTGTTGAATTGAAGAAAAGCCACTTCGGAGCAATCAGAAGTGGCTTTTGTATCTCGAAAAAAAGTGATCTACACCAGCTAGACTGGACACTTCACGAAGCGACTTTCTGATGTTAAAAGTTATCCGTATTTTTCTAATTTAAATGATTACTCTAAGAAGGTTTTGCCCCAAAACTTCTCAGGACCTGTAAGGTAGCACCTGAGCAGTACACCAATGGATTAAGTTAATCTAATCCGTACTCTGTTCTCTTATACGGGATTTTTCGGTAATTCGACTCCATAACTGTATGCTTATTCACATAAAAGCTTGATACCATTTGATTTTCTAATAAATGGCAGCAACATAGACGGAATGCAAAGACGGAAACAGTTCGTCTATAAGGCGTTAGGCGACTTCATAAGGACCGTGCCAGTGAAACACAAGTCTATCCGAAGCGACAATGGCGTGGTGCATTACTGGACTGAAGGGCGGGCCGCTCCGTGCATTCTTTTCAGCCATGGCGCCACTATGGACCATCAGTTGTTCGAGTGGCAGGTGGAATATTTTTCCAGCCAGTACAAAGTGATTGTTTGGGATTCGCCTGCGCATGGACAATCCCGCCCATATTCAGACTGTAGCCTTGAAAACGCTGCAAGTGAATTGGTGAGAATACTGGATCAGGAGCAGGTTCAAAGCGCTCATCTGGTAGGCCAATCAATGGGTGGTTACATCAGCCTAATCACCGCTCGCAGCTTCCCTGAGCGCGTCTCAAGCTTTACTGCTGTGGGTTCCAGCCCATTGCAGGCATCCTACTATTCGACCTTTGACTACTGGATGCTCTCGATTGCACCGCCTCTTCTTAAGCTTTACCCCCACTCCAGCCTGATCAAAACAATCAGCGAGAATGTGGCCATTAGCGCGGCAGCAATGGACTATGCACTCAAAACGCTGAAAACGTACTCGAAAGACGAAATCGCAAAAATAATGAAAGCCGTGTATCGGGGTGTAAAAGCTTATGGCGAGTGCGATCCACTGCCGATCCCTGTATTAATCACCTATGGAGCAAATGAGAAGACGGGAAAAGTTGAAGCCTACTCGCAGGAATGGGCCGAAAGAGAGAATAGGCCACTTAAAGTTATTTCTAACGCAGCGCACAATGCAAATATGGATAACCCTGATGAGTTCAATAGTGTTCTGGAAAGCTTTTTGAGTGAGTTAGAGAAAAAGGCATAGCCCAGGCGCAAGCAGTATGTAGACACGGACTCATCGTCTAACAAGCGCATGCAGTCGGACATCCAAAAGGCGACGCCATTTGGATACCCGACAGTTACACAAAATTATTTACAGGGTCCGTTAGCTTTAGCAATAATCGAAAATACATTAAATAATTCACCATAATTATTCCGTAAATATATAGGCCAACTTCCATTTAATCAGTTGGCCTATATGAGAGATAGATTCCTATAATTTATATAAGAAAAATTACAACTCTATTTATCAGAGTTTAGTAATTGTCCCATCAATACTAATTTCGATTTCATCACCATCTGTTAGCTCTTTGACTAAGAGATCAAATGGGAACTCGATGAGAGGTATACTTGGTCCGTACCATTCTTTTGAAATAAATATACCAATAGCCACCAATGGGTCTGGGTTCTCAACAATAACAGCTAATGGGCCATTTTGTTTTCGAACTAAATCAATATATGGCAACGGAGCATGCGTAGATCCAACCTCAGCAGGAAAAATCAGAATCTTTCCAGCAAGATCAATACCATTCCATGGGTGCTGCCAGTCATAACACACGGCTTCATGTCCTGGACGAAAGTTTTCCTCCTTTGTCCAAGCTGCTACTCCATTAAAGCCTTTATCAGAAATAATTACAGGACCGACAACTGTCCCTTCAACCAGTACGCCACCTTGACCGAGTACTTTAGACATATTCATTCTCCTCTATTTAACACCAGCCACTCGAAGCGTATCTTCGGTTGACGCAAATTCTGCCCCAGCAAGGTAATAGTGTAATTTTCCACTGTCCGTCAGTACATTTTGCAGACTCTTCTCTCGTGCAGTCAGATAAGTCAGTGGACATGCTGGCACTATTTCAATACCTGCCAATTGAAGTTGTTCATACTGTGGGTAATGTTTAAGAAGCTCAAAATCGCGAGGCATCATGCTAAACAATGTACGTTTCTTTACAAACTTACCGATAAAGTTCGGTGCCAGATCTAATACTTCTTTCAATGTCATTTGCGGACAGCCATAAACGATCACATCCGTTTTATCTAATACCTGCTTTGTAGAACGCATAGCATCAAGATCAGATTGTGTAACTTTAATGATCTCTTTAGGTTGGTGACCATCGAATACTGTCTTCAAATCAGGGGCTTCTGGTGTCACACCTTCAATATGAACAAGTCGAGCCGCACCCGTAGAGTTTGCTGCCGATAGCAAGTGTTTTAATTGGTATTTATCAAAGTCATGATGGGTAATTACCGGCGTTCTGTCGACGGCTCTCTTACCAACAAACAGCCCTAGTGCATCCGGGTCAGGGTTATTTAGGCTACTGATATCAAACAATACTTCACCAACTCGATTTTCATCGAGCAATAAACCAAACTCTGGAGTGTAACCACTGATCGATTGATAAAAATCCGTCAAAACACCCCAGATATTTGTACGAGCACCAAATACAGAATTCATGTAAACAACAACGGATGACTCGCCGCAAGCGCCAATAGAACCGAACTCTGGCATATTTTCTTCAAAGTAGGCAGCACACGAATAGTTTTGAATCACACCTAGCTTTGACATGCATTCTTCATGGTGGATCTGTGGACGATAGAGGCTACGATTTAAAAATGAAAACTCACGACCGGGATGAGGGTTTGTCGTCGTAGGCACTTTCACCCTGCAACCCTCTTCTACCAGCTTATCCAGTAGCTCGTAATAACCAGTAAATGGTGCAAGGGCAAACGTACCCGTAATATGACCAAAAGTCGTTGGTACCATGCGGGTAGCCCCCATGGTCTCACCAATATCTAGCATGGTTTGAAAACATTTCGCGACCATCTTTCCTTGCTTTCCGGCAAGGATATCTTGCTGTTCATCATTTAGCTTGATTACAGACTTTTTATAGTTGCTCTTATACACAACCGCTCTCCCAATATTATTAATTTAAACCTAACGGATTTTTCGACAATTTGACTAATCTGCGTTATAAATTGCATCACGCCCTTCACGCACAACTCTTAAATTTCTTGGAGCGTCATGAGGGAAGGTAATCGCTTCAATATAAGAAAGCTCATTTGTATTTTTACGAGCCATTTTCAAAGCTTCAGAAAGCTCTAACGTTGTCTTTACTTGTCTAACCATTGCATTGTTTGCACCAAACGCTTTTGGAAGGTAAGTGTAATTCCACGTTGCAATGTCATTAAAAGGGTCATCCATATCGTCGGCCAGATAGCGTTCAATTGTATAGCCTGCATTATTTAGCAAGAACACAATGGTATTGCATCCAAAGCGACTCATTTGGCCAATTTCTTGTGTCGTCAACTGATGAGAGCCATCACCAGTAAGCAAAATAACCCTACGGTTTTTAGCTGCGATAGATGCACCAAAGGCCGCTGGCGTCGCCCAACCTATCGACATCCATAGGTTTTGCCCCAATAGATCAACACCTTTGGGAAGTTTGCATTCCATTAAACCAAATGCGATTGAGCCGGTTTCACACACAACAATATCGTTTGGTTCAATAAACTGTTGTAAGTGTTGATACATATTATCTCCACAAATATTCTCATCACTGTCAGCAGGCATACCAATAGAAGAAGGAACCTGTTGAATATTTCCTTGTCTCTTCTGAACACTTGATGAGAGTTGTGAGATAAAATCTTTCGCTTCGATATAATAACTGACGCCACCGAAGGTAGAATGCTCAGGCTGAATATCAATCGTAATGGTCGGATCAAGTTCAAAAGTGTAACCAGCGGTATTTTGATCACACATCAGTGCCCCTACAGAAATAATAAGATCGGACTCTTCAACTATTTTTTTAGTTTCTGGGTTTATTAATGAACCCACATAAGTCCCGATAAAATTAGGGTGTGTTTCATCAATCAATGATTTACCCATATTTAATGTAGTAACAGGCACATTGAGTGACTCTACAAGCGCTAAAAATTCTTCTGCTAACCCAAAGCGAATTGCTTTTGCATCACCAATCACAATCGGTTTCTTGGCCGACTCGATGAGCTTCAGTGCATGATGTACTGCTTCAACACTTTGCGTCGACGCAACTCTAGGCGTTGGTTCATCACTGTGATTGGCAGGAAAAACCACCGGCTGTAAGCACACATCAGCAGAAAGATTAATGTAAACTGGTTTCTTTGTTTTGACGGCTATTTCAATTAAACGATCAATTTCGGATACCGCGTTTTCTGCTGTTAGGCGAGTATGTGCGCCAACCAAGTGTGCGTGCGCCTTCTCAAAGTGTGAAAAGTCACCATCACCAAACGTATGATGGGATAAGCGTTTGGCATTTTGAACTGATGTCGCTGGGGAACCGACAATATGAAAAACAGGTACATTTTCTGAATAGCATCCAGCGATTGCATTAGCGGCAGACAATTCACCGACACCAAATGTTGTCACGACTGCCCCATAACCACGAATACGCGCATAACCGTCCGCTGCATAACCGGCGTTAAGTTCATTTGAACAGCCTATCCAACGAGTATTTTTATTACCCTCAATCGCTGTACAGATATTAAAATTGAAATCACCCGGTAGGCCAAAAAAATCATCAATATTTAGTTCATTGAGTTTCTTTACTAAATAATCTGCCACACTTATCAACATTGAAATGTCCTCTAATTATTTATAAACAAAAATTATTTACCTTCATATTTCAGTGGATGAGTAGACAAACTAACGGAAACGATATGAGTTAACTCACTGGCTTCAAACACTGACAAGCGACAATTTATCTATAATTTTTCAAACTAAACAATTCATTTTGCATGACTTGATCCATCAAAATATTAAAAAATCATAAGAAAAGACACCGATACAGAATGGCATTTCGTATATATCAAGAACCAAACCTTGCTAGTTAAGCAATTAGTTAGCTGAGTTTAGATAGTTTCAGGGGGTCGTAGGTTTAAGAGAGCTGGATATAGGTATAAATGTTAAGCGCGAATTCAAGTCACAAGTGCAATTTTAGGAAAGTCGCTAGCAAACTTTTGTCCATAAGTAAGCTTGAGTCATTAACAAATATCTGTGATTAACAAATATCGGTGTAGAGCGTTTCCTGCATGTTTTCTCTGCCTCGCGTGGTAGACAATAGAGCCGGTCTTGGTCACCGACAGTCATCCTATGCCAGCTGGCTAGGCTTAAGGCATTTGGGGCAGATATAGCCTTCTATGAGTGGCCAACTGACATTGCAGCTATAGCAATGGCGGATTTTGCCTTGACATGAGCGTGGAGTAAAGCCTTCAAGGCCAGTTTGGCTTTGTTGGGCTGCCTTATCATTATCATATTGTAGCATTTTGATACGGTACTCGAGTTTGCGCAGGGCGTGATCTTTGGCCTTGTTGAATCTCAGGTGATTAAGCCACGTTTTTGCTTCTAGATTGCACTCAATGTGCTCTTTTAGTAACGCTTTTAATGAGTCGCCATGCTTCATTGTGTTGGTGGTAAACTGCTCGTGTATGCGAGTTAGATCGATAGCGATAGCGCCAAAGGAGGAGTAGTTTTTGTCGAGCAGTTCAAAAGGTGCAGGGCGATCTGGATGTGTCAGATAGATGCAGAAATCAACACCTTTGACGGATCCCTTTACATCAACGACGACATTTTGGAAGTACTCTTCCAATTCAATATCTCCTAGGGTAATGCTACTGGCTGGGGTCACTTTGAATGTTTCGGCTAGGTACCCAACTGAGGCATACGCCTCTGCTAATACCGAATCGGTGTAAGAGGGCAAGCAGATACTCATTTCGGACTCGATGAGTTGCCGAGCCATCATTCTCACAGAATGATAAAAACTGTATTCACACTGGTTAGTGGTGTTTTCAAAAGTGTGCCTTGAGGCATGCCTGAAGTGCCAGGCTCTATCTTCCCCTTTGATAGCTTGGAGTTTTTGCGAACAACTGGGACAGACACAATGACAGGCTAAGCCTCTGTCTACCTCACTTACATCGACGAGTTCATTTGACTCCTCTGATAAGCCAAATGGGATAAGCGTCACTGCCATCTTTACTCTCCTTGAACGGTGTAGCTGTATTTTAAACGGCTGGCTTTCAATGGTAAACAAACCAACAAAGAGGAAAAGCCCAATCATTTGAATTGGGCTGGTAATAGTTAGATTGTCCAGCTCCGTGCTGACGGGGATGATCACCGTAACGCAGATTTGCCCCATTGTGTATATTGCTTTTATATATCTTTTTTGTACGTATATAAAAAAGAGGTAATTTAATAAACGATTGAAAAATCAATTAATTAACTCAGCCGTTAGACTCTTATATTGTTTTAACTAGAAAGAGCAGAAACTGCGGTTTTTCTAAATAAACCAATAGTTACCTATTCAATGGCACATCGTGGTCTGGTGCATAGACCAATGAGCTGACGTGCATCGGCAATGGTTATTATTCCGTCTTGATCTAAATCGCAACTCTCACCACAGACACTGTCTGCAACTGGGAGGTTTCTGTCATTAAGCAGTTGCAAGATATCACCTCTATCGACATCGCCATCCTGATCAATATCGCCAGGCTCAGCGACAAACACAGTAATTGGCTCCATAGACACCTTGAAGTCACCTTCATAGTCACCGTAGTTGAAAGTAACACCAGAGACAAAAGCCTCGGGATCATCAGGGGCAAGCTCTTCTGCTACTGAGATACCTTCAATCGTGAACTCTTCCACACCACTTGGAAACCAGTCGGTGAAATAGACTGGAGTTCCTGCGGTAAGCTCAACGATTTCGCCATTAAATCTCAGTTCAAAAGTTGCATCCCCACCTGGCAGTGGGCGCGGAATTGAAACAGAGGTGAACAAGGGGGCCTCATCGGTGGTGCGGGTGTAGTGATATCCAACCGCATAATCAGGATCGATGAAGCATCTTATGAGAGCACATTGAGTACCAATAGGTAGAATAATACTACCTTCTGAGTCCCCAGGTCTTGGTAAGATAGGTTTCTCTGGTGTAACCCCCTCTATGGGGTTAGCACGAAATAGTCGGGTAGTAGTTTTTGCTGTGATAGGGTCGAACACTTGTGCGACAAAAACAGCCTGACCTTGGTTATTCAATGATTTTGATTTGATTACATCGGCGTTAGGAATAGTAAAAGTGCCCACAGTCAACCCATTGATGATATCACCCGTTTCAATGACTGGAATATGGGGTTCTCGTGATGGGGAAATAAGATAAAAGCCATCTGCCTCACCTGTAGTATTGAGTTTATTAGCAGCAAATAGAACCTGATTGTACTTGTTGATAGATGTTTCACCTAAGAAACGGCGAAATTCTTCATTCCGCTCAATTAATGTGAAAGTACCTCCACCAATAATAAATGGATGATTATCAAGGAATGTAACTCTTATTTGTGACTCTTCAAACTGTTCACCATTGACTCCATTTATATTTACGCCGTAACTTACAGCACCATCATCATTTAAGCCTACGCTGGTAAAAAAATCACTAAACGTATTTCTTGCACCTAGAAAAATTCTGTGAAGAGATCTATCTCTAACATCAACAACATCAATTTCTCTACCACCATCGTTATTATTAATAGGAACAGCAGCTTGTCCGACATTATTGATAACAGCAGAGCCATTTTCATCTGTTCTTGCCACTAAGATAGTCGTAGTGTTTATACCATCTGCGATAACGATTTCACTACTTTGTGATAAGGCGACCTGATTAGCATTATTGATGTCAGCAGCCGTTTTGACATTAGTGCTGCTTTGTATCTGTTGGGTGATGTTACCATCATCGATCAGTGTTAAGGCTTGTAAGTTATCAATAAACTCAGTGAAGGCAATAACACCATTGTCATTGATCCCAACACCAGAATTTTGATTGATGTTGATGTTTGTGTTACTGCGAATAAGGGTTATATTATCGCCATTGCTCTGGTAGATAATTCTTTCGCCATTTTGAAAATTTTCAACAGTAAAAACCACATCACCAAGGTTGTTCATTGAGAATTCACGAAAAACGATCTCTGCAAAGTCCGGTATATCAAAATCTTCTTCGCTAGCAATTTCCACATAATCAAAAAAATCGTTGGCTTGGGCTGGGAAACTGAGTGCAGCGATAATAGATGCTGAGATAAGAGAACGAATCATAGTAACCTCCGTTAACAAGATTGCTTAATGAGCATTACGCTTTCGAATAAGTGGAATAAATAGCAGCATGAATAGCGCAAGATGGTGTGGTTCAGAAATGCTACTACCAGTATTGTCATTATTATTTACAGTTAATACTAATGGCGTAGTGTTAGCATCGAATAAGCGTCCTTCTGTGTTACTAAGTGCCAAAATATCTATATCTAATTGGGCGCTACCTGCTTGCTGCCCACTGAAGATTAGACTTCCTAATGAAAAAGAATCAGGTTGCGATAAATCGAGGTCAATATCAGAATCGAAGGATATTTCATACAGACTTACACTATTGCTAGAGATAGTAGAATCTTGGAGTGAACCTAAGCCGAACACATCAAGATCAGTACCAAATGTGACACTATCAAGGTCAAGAGTGGAACCATCGAAGCTAATCTCAATATCAAAAGCAGAAAGAGAAGGAGTGAAGCCAAAACCTAAGTCAGAGATAATGATATCTATGGCTGTGGCTTCGCCAACGTTAATTGTATCATCACTAGTCTCGAGACTTATCATGATGGCATTGGCTTTGGCTACAAATAACGAACTTAGTAGTAATATAAAAAAACTGCAAATAGCATTAACTGTTTTGATGGGCATAAATTTATTCTCACGCAGTATTATCTGTATACAATGTTTTAGCAATTAAAGTGCCAGTAATTATGCCTATGATTATATTTGTTTTTTTTAGATGTATTTTAAATAATGTAAAAAATATTGACAGGTTTATTATTAGCATAGGCTCATATTCATTAATGGTTAGCTTTTTAAATTCAAATACCTTGAGAGGAAATGTAGGGTAAAAAACTGACAATATAAATATACTCGATTACCACCGAACCTCAGCCAGTTTAAGTAGTCGTTGAGGCATCGGTGTTGTTTGAATACTTGTATAAATTAACTGTTCCAACATCTTTTCAAGATTAAAGCGCCGATTAAACTTAAAACAGAACTCAGCAAGGTATCTTGGAAGGTGCTTTTTGTTAATCGAGTGGTAGGTGCCGTGCATAGCATTTTTCACATTACTAATCATCGTGTTAACCCATTTGAAATAAGGTAATTCCACACAATCCGGTCCACCGCCAGTCACAATGGCGTGATGGAAACTCTCTGCCTCTTCAATACCGCGAAAACACGCAAGCCCATCTGAAATCACTAAGGATTTAGGTCTCAAGTGTGCTTTAGCCCACTGGATTAATTCCGCTTTTTTGAAGCCTTCAACAACGCTAAGCCGCATACGTATCGGATGCCCATCTTCATTCATCGAGATGGCTGCAACAAAAGGTCTTTTCCCTTTCGCACCACGCCCCCTTACACCACGCTTGACTCCTCCCCAGTAGGCATCATCTATCTGTACATAACCATCGAGAAGTGTTTCATCATCACGCTCTTTCATTGCCTGCATGAGTTTGTGTTTCATCCGCCAAGCCGTGTTGTAAGACACACCAAGTTGTCTGGATAACTCAAGAGCAGAAATACCATTCTTTTCCTGCGTTATTAAGTAGATAGCCAAAAACCACGTCGTTAAAGGTAACTTAGAGTGGGCAAACAGAGTGCCTGCAATCAATGAAGCTTGATGATGACATTTATTGCATTGGAACAAAGCTCGAGAATGCAATTTGCAATATTTATCATGATTGCAGTTTGGGCAGCGGAACCCAGAAGGCCAGCGCATATCAAACAAACGGCGCTCGCATTGTTCCTCCGTACCATATAATTTCATAAACCCATGTATTGAAATGCCTTTCTGGAACTGAACCTGATTCTTAGCCATGTTGGTTGTCTGATAAATGGAAGTAATTTCAGTATAGGTAATTTAGCTGAGCTTTAGAGGTAATCAGGTAAATATATATGATAATCATCACTGAGTTAAGATGAAAAAGGAGCCAAACGGCTCCTTTCATCAAGTTGTGTATTGCATTGAAAACGCTTAGCATTCCAATATGCATCTTCTGGACTATCTTCTCGTTCAGGCAGGCCTTGCTTAAGACGTGGTTTATCTAAGACGTCCATAAATAGATTAGGGAAAGAAAGTCACTCTATAGTGGCTGGATAAATTTGACCATACATTTGTACTGGGTGAGCGAATTTAGTAAATGCTATAACTCAGAAAACTGTCCAGACACGTGCTATCGGGGTAGATCATCGTAACGAAGTTCTGCCCCAAAACGTGCTAGCAGGATTTTCAATGAGGACTTCTGCCTTGATTTACCCCTAGCTAAGTTAATGGTTCAGTAAAATCGCTAACCTTGTCACATTCCAGCTCATGGCTTTACACCTTCTGTTGATATAGAAGAAGGTAATATATTGAAATATTCAACATACCACACAATACCTACATAAAAATCATGTATATTCATAAAGCTATGCCGCAGTGCTCTTGTAAGGCTGATGTGGAAAACAGTTAGTTTCGATATAAAACTGTCATGATTCATTAGAAAGAACCCGTGATTAAAGGAGTATGGAGTGAAATATAAAATTCCAGGGATAACACTATTTGTCACTTTGTCCTCTTGGCTATGTCAGCAATTGCTTGTGGATTTCGTCAATACTGAATGGGTAGATTTCCCTTGGTTTTGGCTTTTCTTGTTGTCTTTGTTTTTCGTTGTCGGTGTAGTTTACTCCGACCTCTTTAATGAACAGTCAAGATTGAAAAAATGGATTGATGAAAAAAGGCGTATATTCACAGTTGATCACTTTGTACTTGCGTCATTTGTGCCAAATGAAGAGGCGTCCCTCAAAGCAACTTGTGGTATAAATTTCTTGTCTCGAATGACTAATGTTCATATTACGATTCAAGTAGCTCAATATGTTTCAACTGAGCATGCAAAGAGTAAGTTTGTATTGTTTCAGGATAAGCTTGATCTCACCGATCAAAACCTTACCAAGAAATATATCTTTGCTACTTTCCCCAAACGTGCATCTCAAGGCGTAGCGATTGGTTATCCCTATTGGGGCGAGGACCCTGACAAAAGTTGGGCTGGAGATGGGATGCACGTAGTAACTCTAACTGCCCGATCTTCCTATAGAGTACAAAAAGAGCATTTTCTAATCAGTGCAATTCGTAATCCTGGAGGTGGCCCAGAGCCTGTACTTCTTTTTGGTGGTGAAGAGACTAAAGGCTTTCTCGAAATTATTGAGCCCATTGATTCAAAAAAAACTGTATAAGAGTGTTTCGCAACGCGTGTCATTTTTATTATGCGTTAAATTTTTGCTTAAGGTGGTAGCATCGGCTTTTATATTGAACTACGCACCTTAATTGGTATTATATTTTAAGGAGTTACTGTGGAGAGTCTTATTGCGACTGAAAAAATTATAGTGGCAGTTATTGGATTAATTAGTGGTGGTGTTGGCTCTTTATGTGCTCCTTGGGTTAACTGGGGGATCGATAAGCGAAGGTTGAGAAGAACTGCTAGATATAAACTAATTTCTTCTGCTAGAGAATATGTTGGTTCAAAACAATATGGCGTGCGCCAATATATAAAAAAAGATCACTACCATCAGCTAAGAAATGAGTTTAGTAAGTCAACAAAGTTGCAATTCGATGAAGCTCTGGAAAAAACAGAACATGGTGAAAATGTAGCTGATTACAGAGAAGATACAAGGCAGTTATTGCTGAAAGAAATTAGTAGAATTGAAAAAAGGTGGTATTTGATTTGAACATAATAGGCTATTAAGGTAGTGCGTAATACTTGACGGATTTGATATGGATTTCAGTGTACTTGGGTAGTTCGGCGGGCTATCCTTATGGTAAACGATACTCATACCAAACTTTATCCATAATATTCTAATTTAGTCATATAACTTACTCAGTTTTGTCCAACTGCGTGCTGACGGGGTAGATCATCGTAACGCACATCTGCCCCAATTAAGTGTGTCAGCAAGCTCAAAAATGTCAGAAGCCTACGAGGTCATTTGACCAACTAAATCTAATGCTGATAAGGTAAATCAGTACAGTAATCTAGCCAATTTTACTTAGCCACCGCGCCAATTAAGAGTATGGAGTTTCATATCAAACATCTATCATTTTTGCGCTGATATTGGGTTTGTCCCCCTACGTTCATGCATCAGTGCAAGCGACAAAACTTGCTTGTATGGCCGGAGCTTCTGCTGACATTGATGGAGCTAATAGTCACCGAAGTGACGCTTCTGGAATTAGGTTTTTATTAACCCTTCACAAAAAGGATGGCGCTATCACCTCGATAGGTCTCAAACATACAGGAGCTATGGAGGGATTTCCCACGATATCATTTAATTGCATTGGCGATAACGATATTTTCTCTTGCTCAAACCTGAGCAGCACTATTTGGTATTACCCTGAGAAAAATCATGGTGTCTATGCCTCTTTGGGAATTCGCCCGATTTTTGAGGAAAAACGAGCAAACACAGGTGGTATATTCAATTATTCCTGCTCAACTTTTTAGAAACTAAAGCTTCTTACTTACCACGACATAACAAAGCGGTAGACACGGAGGTTTTCTCATACTCCAATTAATTGGATCCTATCAAATTACGAAAATAGCCCAACTCATAAATGTCCTAGCTCAATCGTAGCTGCTAGCTCTTTACGTGCCTGCGCTTCACTAATTTTGGCCTCTCGAGGCTCGACATCCATGAGCAAGATATGTTCTGGAGTAAAGAAGATGAGTATGAATAGTCGGCATGGCCTGCGATTGATGGCGGCCATATTTATCAGCTCAACATTCCTTGGACAGAGTGCTTACACAGCAAACCACTCCGATGACAAGGACAAACTAGGCACCGTTCAATTTGCTACTTCTTTCAATTCAGACAGCCAGCCCAAGCTGGAAAAAGGGCTGGCTTTGCTGCATCACATGGCCTATGCCACTTTCATGGCGCCAGTTCCTAAGTACAAAATACAAAACGTTATTGCAGATACATTGCTTTTATCGTTGAGAGCCTTTATCCAGTTATTACCTAAATACTGGTCAATATGATAGGCTGATGATCAGACAGTGAGCAGTCTGTATCTACCCAAACCTGGCCTTTTAAGTCATCGCCAAGGGCAAAGAAATAGTCCCTCCGGTCTGCTCCGTTTGGCCATTGTTCAAGATCGTACACACCGCAGGTTGGCTGAGGGTTGCATTTGGCGAGATCATGCCAATGGCTGCGCTGCCTGAACTGCTGTAGATACTCCCCGCTGGTGTCAACGATATTGAAATCGCCACACAGTAAGCAATCTTCGGGTAATGCCAGTGGACGGTATAGCCCATCGGTTGCCTGACTCGGCGATTGGTTAAGCACTTTGGCAGAAAGAATAATATTCTCGATCTGTTCAAGTTGGCTATGACGCTGTTCGGCACAATGGAACTCAAGGTGGGTGGTTAACACGCGTAGGGGGCCCTTGGCTGTTTGTACGACTATCTCACCCACACAACGGGGCATATGCTGAAAGGCGTCACTAGATGCCGGCAACAGGCTATGATTTCGCCACTGTATAACAGGCAGCCTCGTAGCCAAGACATTACCAAAGGCTTTGGGCTGACTGCCTTGATAGTAGCTGATGGCAGGTAGAAGGTGCCAAGTATAGTCCTTAAGCTCATTCTGAAGCTGAACAAAATAGTGTTGATCCACCTCTTGAAGTGCAATCACATCGACATCGAGGTCATTGAGGTACTGGATCTGCGCGGTTTTTTTGTTGTTGCCGAAGGCATCAATCCCGTTTTGGATATTCCAACTTACGACTTGCATATTATTTAAGCCCTGCATTCATGAAGCTTTGCATAAACTGACGCTGGAACAACAAGAACATGGCCAGCAACGGGGCTATGGCAATTAAGGTGCCTGCGCTTAACACCCCCCAGTCGACCCCGACTTCAGGAGAGCCAAACAAGGCGAGGCCGACAGTGATCGGTCGGCTGCTTTCGGTATTGGTGATCACCAGTGGCCAGAGGAAATTGTTCCAGTGATGGCTGAGTGAAACTAGCGCATAGGCAAGGTAAGTCGGTTTAGCTAGTGGTACATAGACCTTGAGCAAGATCCCCATCCGGGATAACCCTTCGACACGAGCAGCATCTTCTAACTCCTGAGGAACCTGCATGAAAGCCTGGCGCAGAAGGAAGATCCCAAAGGCACTGGCAATATAAGGCATGGCGATCCCCCAGTAGGTATCGATAGCAGAAAAGCGTGCTACCATTAGGTAATTTTCAGTGATCAATGCCTCGGGCATTACCATCATCTGGATCAGTACAAAAGCAAAGACCCACTGCCGGCCTCGAAAGTCGACGCGGGCAAGCGCAAAGGCCGCCATCGTACACACCACTAACTGCAGGCTGAGCAACAGGCTCACGGTAGCAAAGGTGTTCAGCAAGTAGCGGACGAAAGGTGACATTTCCCAAGCTCGGCGGAAATTGTCCAGGGTCCACGGCGCGCTTAAATCAAAATAGATGGCATCCGAGCCTGAATGAAAAGCTGCCCAAAACATATATAGCAGCGGCATGAGCCACAGAAGGCCTAGTATCCAGGCAGCTATCTGATTAGATAGGCGTCCTATCGACACACTTCTTTGCAGCAGTGCTACCGATGTATGGCTGTTAATAGTAGGGGCAGTGACAGAATTCATCGGTAGTGTACTCGTTTGTGGCTAAGGGCAAACTGGATCGCAGAGCAGATCCCAAGCAGTAACAGTAAAACCAAGGTCAGAACAGCGGCATATGCCTCATCGAAGAAGGCAAATGCGGTCTCGTAGATGTAATACAGCAGTAAAGTACTGGCATTATTTGGCCCGCCTTTGGTGAGGATAAATAGGTGATCGACCACCTTGAAGGCATGGATCACAGCATTGATAAAGACAAATAATGTGGTCGGCCCCAATAACGGCAAGATAAACCGGCGGAGCCGGTAGAAATAGCTTGGTGCTTCTAGGCGTGCGGCATCATGCAACTCACTCGGGATCGCCTGAAGCGCAGCAAGGTAGAAAATCATAAAGAAGCCTGACTCCTTCCAGACAGCCAGCAACATCGTGGCCCACAGCGCTGTATCCGGGTCGCCCAGCCAATTAGCCCCTTGAATACCAAATACTGCGAGCACGCGGTTGAACAAGCCGATATTTGGTGAGTAGAAGAACATCCAGATATTAGCCGCAGCAACCATCGGTAGCATCGTTGGTAAGAAGAAAGAAAGGCGCAGCAAGCTGCGGCCAAGGAACTTTTCGTTCACCCACAGTGCCATCACCAGCGCCAGTATCATTGAGGCGGGTACAGTAACAAGGGCATACAACAGGTTGTTGGTGAGTGCACGCCAGAAAACAGGATCGTCTTGAAGATCGAGCAGGTTGTCTTGCAATGCAAAATAGGTCTCACCGGAATACGTTGTAGAAAATATGCTGTTATAGAAAGCGCTAAACGCTGGGAAATAGGTAAACGCGCTAAGCAGCACCAGCGCCGGTAAAAGTAGCAGGCATGCAAAAGCCGAGTTGGAGGAGCGGAACGAAGTTGACATAACAGTTATTGATGGCCTGAGACTGAAAGGATCAGGACGCAGTAAGGAGTCTCTTACTACGTCCTGCATGGGTTTATCCGCGGCTTGCACGACGCAGCAGGCGCTCTGCCTGACTTTGGGCACTGTTTAGCGATTCTTCAGCAGACGCCTGACCGGTCAATGTTGCCTGAATAGCATCGTCAAGCACGCGGCGTACACGCCCTGCTTCAAAGGTTGCCAACTCTGCAGTCGCAACATTCAGTTGGTCGCGAGCCACCAAGGCTTGAGGAACCTGTTTAGCGTATTCTTGTAGCTCATCGGTTGCGTATGCCGCCTCACTGTTACCGACATAGCCGGTCGCAATGCTCCACTGGGCACTGCGATCAGGTGAAGTCATAAACTTGACCAAACGGTATGCCGCCTCTTGCTCAGCATCGCTGCCACTGTTCATTAGGTAGAAGTTACCGCCACCCGTTGGTGAGCCAGGCTCAATACTGGCTGGAAGCTGGGCAACACCGACATCAAAGCTTGCCTGTTGCATCACGGCACTAAGGTTACCTGTTGTGTGCCACATCATCGCAGTATTTTGCTCTAGGAATTCTTGACGCAGAGTGCCCCATTCGATGGTACCAGTTGGCATCACCTCATACTTAGTACCAAGATCACGCCAGTATTGCAGTGCTTCAACCATTTTCGGTGAATTAAAGTTCACCTCTGTCCCTGCTTGGTTCATCAGGGCTTCACCTTGCTGCTTAGCAAACGCACCGAACATCCAGTACGGGTAACCGGTCGACGGTACCATCAGACCCCAGCGTTCAGTGTCTCCCTGATCATTTTTCTTCACCAGTTTGCCGGCTACCTTAGCCATTTCTTCCCACGTTTCCGGTGCCTTCTCTGGATCAAGGCCGGCTTCGCGGAAGGCGTCCTTGTTGTAGAACATGACGATGGTCGAACGCTGGAACGGAATGCCATAAGTTTGGCCTTCTAGTTGGCCGTTTTGCATCAGTGCTGGATAGAAGCTTTGAAGCCACTGCTTGTCCTCGTCTGTTTTTACAAAGTCGTCAAACGGGCGGATCACACCCCGGCGTTGTAACTCCAGCATGTCAATTGAAAACATGACGGAGGTTTGTACCGGTTCACCAGCATTGATAGCTGCCAATGCTTTAACGCGGGTGTCATCGTAGTTGCCAGCGTAGATTGCCGTGACATTAATATCCGGATTCGCAGCCTCAAAATCACCTACCATATTGTCAACTACCTGAGTCAACGGCCCGCCAACGGCGATAGGGTAATACATGGTGATGTCTGTGGTATCTGCCATGGCTTGTGTCATTGCCAAAGTAGCCAACAGTCCCAGTGCTGTGGTGTGTTTTTTCAGTTTCACTGTTCAATTCTCCGGTTGCGGAAAGCGCTTGCTTGACCCGCTAGGTTAAGGTGTTGGAATTGCCTGCTGTTTTGCAGAACAAAAATGGTGCAAATCCTGTTGCTCCCAGTTCACATGGAGAGGCTGATCTGTCTCGAACTGCTGATAACGGTCTACTTTGACAACGATCTGCTGCTCAT
Organism: Photobacterium sp. BZF1; assembly: GCF_014349205.1. Lineage (NCBI taxonomy): Bacteria > Pseudomonadati > Pseudomonadota > Gammaproteobacteria > Vibrionales > Vibrionaceae > Photobacterium > Photobacterium sp. BZF1. Next base: position 28,112 of record NZ_JACSOF010000032.1, on the reverse strand, counting down.
CAGGCAGTGCGACTTTCAGTAGTGTGTTCTCGCCGTGGTAATCGGTATTTACTGCGCGGCAACGAATTCCACTATCAGACAGGCGTATATGCTCGGGGCGCACGCCCAGAAGGTTGTGATATTCCGGCAAGGTAAAAATATTCATTGCTGGCGAACCGATAAAGCGGGCCGTAAACGTATTTTTGGGTTGGTTGTAAAGTGTTCTAGGGGTGCCAACTTGCTGAATTCTCCCTTGGTTTAGCAAGACAATTCTGTCAGCCATCGACATCGCTTCGATTTGGTCATGGGTCACGTAGATAAGGGTCAAGCCAAGCTTCTTTTGAAGATTACGTAGCTCGCTACGCATTTCGGCCCGCAGCTTGGCATCGAGGTTGGACAGTGGTTCATCCATCAGGCAGATAGGGTGCTGACTAACAATGGCTCGAGCTAGAGCCACACGTTGCCTTTGTCCGCCACTTAGTTGGCTTGGTAGCTTATCCTGTTGGTCTTGCAGTGAAACCAGTTCAAGTGCCTCATCAAGACGCCGCTGACGCTCTTTGGCTTCAACCCTACGCGCCTTTAATCCAAACAAGATGTTTTCTTTCACGCTGAGATGCGGGAAGAGTGCGTAGGACTGAAACACCATCGATATACCGCGCTGTGAAGGAGCAAGCGCTGTCACATCGCGCCCTTCCACTGACATCTTGCCACTTGTCGCCGACTCAAGGCCGGCAATAATGCGCAGCAACGTTGATTTACCGCACCCTGAAGGACCCAATAAGGCAATGAACTCGCCGCGTTCTATGGATAGCTCTATATCCTGTAGTGCTTGGAAATCACCAAACTCTTTATTTAGCGCTTTGAGAGTTAGATAGCTCATAGGCCGTCTCCTATCAGTTGAAGCTCAACGTTATGCTGCTGGCAGAGTTTGGCCAGTTCGGGGGAGTTACAATCGGTATAGAGGGCATCAATTTGGTCAAGGGTAGCTACACACACACTGGCACTGCGCATAAACTTACTAGCGTCCGCCAGCAAAAGGTTTCGTTTACTATTTCGAAGCATGGTACGTGTGAGCTCGGCCTCGTCATGCTGGAACTCAAGTAGTTCACCCTCAGCAGAAATCCCAGCGATACCGCAGATAGCAAGATCGGCACGAAACGATTGTAAAAAGTTTTGAGCTGGCAGGCCGCTGAGATCGTGGTGCTGTTGACGTAACCGCCCACCGCTCACCCAGGTATCGATATTTGGGAACTGGGTTAGGCTTAATGCAGCGTTCAGGTTATTAGTGACGACTGTCAGGCTAATCTCTTTGGGCAGAGATTCAATCAACTGTACCACCGTTGAACCATACCCAAGAAACAGAGTACTTTCCGGCTCAATAACCCTAACTGCAAATTGGCCAATTTGCTGCTTTATCGCAGTGTTAGTGCCTAATCGAGTCGCTATATTCTGATTGTTCATTGCAGGCGGCAGGGTAATGCCCCCGTGCTGTTTACGCGCCAGGCCCAGTTCACAAAGGGCATTGATATCGCGACGGATCGTTTGAGGTGTCAGCAAATACTGTTTTGCTAACTCTTCAGTGGAAATGAACCCTCGTTCATTTAGTTTTTTCAAAATGGCTTGTTGGCGCGTCTCTAGAGTCATATTCGTATGAACTTGATTTTAAATTCAAATGAATCGTAAGCCCCGAAAAAGACAGAGGAATTACTGATGGGTTACAAATATGCTGCTGTTTTATAACGTTTTTGTGTTGACTTAGTGCGCGTGTTTAGCTGGTTGCTTAAGGGAGATGTTCAGTAAACCGATTTACTTGTGCTTATTTAGGGGCTTAGCTATGATGTAGCGCAGTAAATTACCCCCGAAAATGACTCGAGTTTTGTATGAAGAAGGTACGCATAGTCGATGTTGCGACCCATGCGGGAGTGTCTAAAAGCACTGTGTCACAATATCTTAATGGCCGTTACAGCCATATGTCAGAAGAGACAAAGCAAAAGATCAAGGCTTCTATCGCTGAGTTGAACTATGTGCCTAACCCCATCGCACGTAGCTTGAAAGCTGAGAAAACCCACACCATCGGCGTGGTGGTGCGTGATATCACTGGTTACAACACCAGCCGGGTATTGAGGGGGATCGATGACTACTGCAAGAAACATAATTACAACGTATTAATCTACAACAGCGATTTCGATGCTGCTGCAGAAAAGGGGGCGCTACAGTCTCTGAAACAACTTTGTGTTGACGGCATAATCATTACATCTTCAGGCCACAACTCCGAACTGATCAATGAACTGATGGGGGCTGGAATGCCTGTGGTTCAGTTTCAACTCGAATACCCTAACTGCAGAAGCCATATCGTTACCTCGGATTACCAAAACGCTGCATTTAAGGCGACCGAGCATTTGATCAAACTCGGTCACAAGCGTATCTGCTTCATGGCGCAGGAATTTACTAACAGCTATTCGCGGCGGGAACGATACCAAGGGTATCTTGATGCGCTGGATAAACATGGAATAGAAGCCGACGATACACTACTGCATTTTTGGCAACGTGAGAGCGGCTTTGCAAAAGACCCGGTAGAGTTACTGCAAACAGATAACCCGCCGACAGCGATATTCAGTCAGCACTTGGCGATTACGACTGATTTGTTGAAGGCTTACCGCAACGCTGATATTGCTATTCCGCAGCAGGTTTCGATCATCGGCTTTGATGAGATCCCTATGGTTGAACTTTTCAAAGTGCCAGTCTCGGTGATTAAGCAGGATTCCTACCAAATCGGGCATGAAACGGCCAAGCTTGCTATCCAGGCAATCAAAGGTCAGTTAGACAGCCCTGAGCACACGGTCGTGGCCTGTGAGTTCATCGAGCGGCAGTCAACTTGCGCGATAAGAGCTGCGGATAATGCAAAAACAAAAAGGTCACCTATTTGTAGGTGACCTTAACTTTGGCGTGTTTAATACCAAGTTTTATTTAGCTCTGTGTTACAGTCGCCCCGTCAGTTTGCTGCAACGATTTTCGTTTTAGCATCCAGCCAATCGCAAACACAGCTAAGGCACAGAGCAAGAAGACCATCCGTCCCCAGAGCGGGTTAGGGATCAGCATCATTGCCAGTAGACCTATCCCCATTGTCATTACCATTGAGCCCAATTTATGACGCTGTTCAGCGTCTACTTGGTCATGGCCTGCTTCAGAAACGATTGGCGTCTCTACATCAGCAAAGAAGCTATCGGTTTCTTGTTTTATCGCGTCTTTTTCTTCGCGGTAGAACAGCGATGAACCAATGAAGAAGCTTGAGGTGACCAACAAGTGTGCTGCAATTGTTGCGGCAATACGGATCTCACTTGCTTCACGGCGAGTTAGTTCTTCAATGCCGAACCAACCGGCAATCATGTCAGCGCTGATCACGTTGCTCATCATCCAAGAGACAACCATACCTACTAATACGGTAGCCCACGGTGCCCAACTAGGCGTACGTTTGATCAGCATACCAAAGAAAAGTGGAATCAACAGCGGTACCTGCAACATGGTAGAAACCGACATCATCAGCTCAAACAAACTCATATCTTTCAGCGAGCTAAAGAACAGTGCCACGAAGATAACAAAAATACCGCTCGCCATACTCATCACCTTACCGACATGCAATAGGTGGGTATCGCTCATCTGTTTACCTTTACCAAAATATGGCTGGTAGAGGCTGCGGACAAAAATACCAGAGTTACGGTTTAGCGCCGAGTCCATCGTCGACATCGTGGCAGCAAACAGGCCGGCTAACAGCAGACCGACAGTACCGACAGGCATGGTATTCTTCGCCATTACGAGGTAGACCGCATCTGCAGCTTTTGCACCCAGTTGCGGATACTCAGCAGTAGCGTCAGGGTAGAGGATTGCTGCAGCCCATGGCGGAATAAACCAGATGATACTACCAAGGCCCATCAGTACCGTTGCCAGTAGCGCGGCTTTACGGGCATGAGAGGAGTCCTTGGCGTTTAGGAAGCGATAGGAGTCCTGCATGTTGTTGATGCTTTGCAGTTGTTTGACCACAAAGAAAAAGAAAGCACACACCAGCAGCAATGGGTAGTTCATTTCAGGGCCCATCACAAAACTTGTCGGGAACTCGGTCACTATGGTCGAAGGGCCTCCCACAGCAATCAGTGCCACAATTGCACACGCGACAGAGACAATCGCGACCACCAAAGTTTGGATAAAGTCTGAGGCAACGACACCCCAAGCCCCGGAAATCACCGAGACTAATAGCACTGCCAGCCCCGTCACTACGATAGTGGTATAGAGGTCTGAGTTGAAAACTGCACTGGCAAAGACACCGAGGGCATTTAGCGAAACCCCAGCATTAATAAAGCTGAAGATAATCAGGGTCCAAGAGAAGAACTTCTCGTTGTGGGTGCCGAAGCGACGGCGTACACCTTCAGTCGGAGTATCGACCCGCATTTGGCGGAAACGGTGCGAGAAGTAGAGGTAGCCGACAAAGTAGGCGATGGCGTTGGCCAGGAAGACCATAGTAACGGTAAAACCATCGTTGAACGCCTTACCAGCAGCGCCGGTAAAGGTCCAGGCCGAAAACTGGGTCATAAAGGCGGTTGAGCCTACCATCCACCACAGCATCTTACCGCCGCCTCGGAAGTAGTCACTGGTAGAACGGTTAGCGAGTCGTTTAAAGGCAAAGCCTATGCCAACAATCAGGGCAAAATAGCCGAGGATCACAAGGTATTCATATATCATCTGTCTAACTTTCCTAATGGGGTACAGTCAGGGCTAATTTTCTGCCTGCTATCCGGCAGGCAGATCAATTAACAAGTCAGTTGTTTCACTTAGATAAATGCAGGTATTACCAATGCCACAGAGTGCCATCTTCCAGACGGCTCACTGGCAGGTATGAACGTTTGTATTCATGTTTGGCCGCTTCTTCTTCATCGAATTCAACTCCAAGCCCCGGCGCATCACTGACCATGATCATGCCGTTTTCTAGCTTCATCTCGTGCTTGAAGATCTTCTGTGAAGCCTCGTTACCAAAGCCAACAAATTCTTGGACGCCGTAGTTGTGCGTTGAAATATTGAGGTGCATATGTGCCGCAAAACAGATAGGCGACAAATCAGGTGCACCGTGCGGAGCGGTGCGAACATTGTAAATAGCAGCAAAGTCAGCGATCTTCTTCATACCAGTGATCCCGCCTGCATGAGTGGCAGCTGCGCGGATGTAGTCGATCAGTTGATTTTGGATCAAGTCTTTGCAATCCCAGATGGTATTGTAGGTCTCACCGAGTGCCAGAGGCGTTGTAGTATGGTGACGAATCAACTTGTAGTTATCCTGGTTCTCAGCAATAGAGGCATCTTCTAGGAATAACAGATTGTAGGGTTCAAGCATCTTGCCAAGTTTCGCTGACTCAATCGGCGTCAAGCGGCTGTGGACATCGTGGCAGAACTGGGCGCGGTTACCGAAACGCTCTTTTGCTTTGGCAAATAGCTCTGGCACCAGTTCAAAATACTTAGGAGTTGACCATTCCTGCTCTGGTGGCAGTGGGCGGTTTCCTTGTAGTTCAAAGTAATCTTTACGATCACCTAGCACACCGTAGGTCTCGCTAAGGCCGGGGATCGCCGTCTGTAGTCGGATCGCCTTAAAGCCCTGTTCAATATACTTTTCAGCAATATCGAGCGTATCTTCAATGGTTTCGCCGTTTGCGTGGGCATAAAGCGTAACACCAGTACGGCATTTGCCTCCTAGAAGTTGGTAAACCGGAAGGTTCGCAACCTTACCTTTAATGTCCCAAAGAGCCATATCAATCGCTGCGATGGCAGCCATGGTAATTGGACCTCGACGCCAGTACACGCCCATGTAGAGGTACTGCCAAATGTCTTCAATCTGGTGAGGATCTCGCCCAATTAAACAAGGTCTCACATGCTCCTCTAGATAGCTGGCTACTGCCATCTCACGGCCATTTACAGTAGCGTCCCCGAGCCCATAGACCCCTTCGTCAGTGATCACTTTGACCGTAACAAAGTTGCGGCCAGGGTTGGTTACATACACTTTAATGTCTTCAATTTTCATCATTGCTCTCCGTAAATCGGGGAAGCGCCACTTTATGAACGCTATAGTAAATCGGTTTGGTAAATCGGTTTACTTAGTATGTTCGATGATCATATGGGTAAAAGTCAAACCGGTAAGTGAGATCTAAACGACACTTTTGAAATGATCTGGAAGATCAGTGGAAGATAGTGTGGAAAAGAGGGTGGGTAGAAAAGGGAGTACTGACCAAGTTTGGCTTAATCTCTTAACACGATGGTGCGAGCAGCGATTAAGAAAGTAACGGTTTAATTTTCTCACTTGTAATTTTGATATTTGATTCTGTTGGGGCCGCTAGGTTCTTTTTTGGTTGGGCAGCTAACTTTTTTTTGCCCTTTATGCGTTGACATGATCAGTGGCATGATTAAAAGTGAAGTCTCTTGTCATTTAAAGTTCTGGGTCTTCATAGAATGTTTTTTACTCAAAAGATAAAGCGCATTATCGCCAAAGTAAGTCTATGTACTGTCGCCATCGCTTCTCAGTTTAGTGCATTCTTTAATCCAGAGAGAATCATTGGCTACCCGTTTAATTTTCTTTCTTATAGTGGAAAGTTTGATACTTATACTTTTTTTTGGTCTAGGTTTGTTTACTCATTTATTTTTTGGGTTTTCATAATTTATATCTTCCTTGCAATCATGCAACGGTTGCTTTCAGACTCTACAGCATAACTCTCCAATTTCATTGAGTAAGACGATAGGCAACTAGACGAAGTTCAAAAATAACGGTTTACAATTGAGTATCCTTTTTAGGTATATATAGCCCAAAAAGGATTGAGTTCTAAGGGGCGATAAATTGCCACGGTTGCAGCATTAACTGCAATGAGAAATTGTGCACCACAACTGGAAGTTCATCTGCATGCTGCCCTAAATGTTGGGTGTTCCGAAGCTGAGCTAAAGGAAGTCATATTGCAGATATCAGTCTATGTAGGTTTCCTGGCGGCATTAAATGGAATGTTCTCCCTAAAAGAAATCGTACTAGAACGAAGCAATACATAATTACTAATGGTTTTTAGCATGGGCCATAAATCGTTTGTGCCTCATTGTGCTCTAGCGCTTTTTCTTTGCACTTTACGAATGGTTAGTTGGTAAGCGCGGCACGATCCTACGTTGTACGCTTACAATTATTCATATTCTTCAGTTGCCCTCACAATTCATGCTACTTCTATTCACTGCGACTAGGGCAGTGTTCTGTTTTTTTTGAGCCATCAAAAATAGTGCCGCGATAGGAGGTATTAATTCATTTCTTGAGCAATTAATTTTCGTCGCCTAGTACAGTCATCTAAAAACTAAACTGAACTTTAAATATAAGTGTCACCCTAGGTTCATAGAGGTCATTTAGCATCCACTCTCTACTTATTGTTATATTTAACAGGTACATGGAAAGAAATGATGAATAAGACACTGCTATCGTTAGCGATTGTTATTGGCCTAGTGGGTTGCAACTCTTCAAGTTCTGATAACGATGATACGTTTGATTTACGTATTCTACATATCAATGATCATCACTCTAAGCTTGATGCAACAGGTCCGGTTGCTTTGACTTTAGGTGGAGTAAAAACTGAAGTAGAGATTGGTGGTTTTCCTCGCTTGGTAACTAAGTTTAATGAGCTTCAAAATGACTCTACTCTGCGACTTCACGCTGGCGATGCGATAACGGGTACCATGTTCTATAGCTTATTTCGTGAGGAATTACCTGACGCACTTATGATGAATCAAGTGTGTTTTGACGCTTTTGCATTGGGTAACCATGAGTTCGATGATGGTAATGAGCAACTAGCACATTTTATTGAAACGCTTAAGAATGGTGAGGATGCATGCGGTACAGAAGTACTGGCTGCAAATATTGAAGTACCATCTACAAACCCAATTTATGGTATCTATGACCCATACAAAGTCTTTGATGTTGCAGGTCAGCAGGTAGGTGTTATTGGTATTGATATTTCAAGCAAAACTCAAGCATCATCTTCTCCATCTGCTGATACTGAGTTTTTTGATGAGGTTGAGACCTCTCAACGTTACATAGATATATTAAAAGAGCAAGGCGTAGATAAAATTGTTCTTTTAACTCACTACATGTATAGCAACGACATCGCGATGGCAAAACAACTAACTGATGTTGATGTGATTGTAGGCGGTGACAGTCATTCGCTGCTCGCGGATAGCGAGCTTCACACTGAAATTGGATTTGGTACTACTGATGGTGAGTATCCGACAGTGGTTCAAAATGCTGACGGCAACGATGTATGTATTGTCCAAGCTTGGGAAAATGCGTTAGTGCTCGGAGAGCTTAATGTGAGCTTTAATGAGCAAGGTAATGTTACTCAATGTTCAGGCACACCACACCTTCTTCTTGGTGATGAGTTTATTAATCCGTCGGAAGATAGCGAGGGTGTTCATACAGATGAAGAACTTGACGCGATTAATCAATACATCGCAAGTAAAAATGAACTTAGTTCAGTTGAAAAAGATACAGTGACTGCTGAAAAATTAGCCTTCTATAGTGATCAAGTCGATGAAAAGATGAAAGAAATTATTGGATACAGTGTTGCGCTGCTTTGTAACGAGCGTACACCGGGATCTAACCATTCATCGGGTGCTTTGTGTGTTGAAGGTAGCGAGGAGCGAGAGTTCATGAATCAACATGGTAGCATCATGGCGAACGTGGTTTCTGAAGCATTTGTTGATATGTCTATTCGTTCTGACATTGCCATTCAAAATAGTGGTGGTGTTCGTACCACAATTGCAGAAGGTGATGTTTCCGTTGGTCATGCGTTCAATGTATTACCGTTTAGCAACTACCTAGTTAACCTTGATATGACAGGCCAAGAAATTGTAAACACGATTGAAGATGCGATTGATAACGTCGTGGTTAATGATTCGAGCGGTGCTTTCCCTGCTGCGGCAAATCTACGTTTTGACGTAGATATGAATGCAGAGAAAGGACAACGTATCACGGATGTTCAAGCTCGTCGCAAGTTGGAAGACGGTACATTTGGTGAGTGGCACGACATCGAATTGACTGAAATATATGTCGTCGTTACTAACGATTTCATTGCGGCCGGTGGTGACCGTTATGACTCGTTTGTCCCCGTTTACGAGGATGATAGTCGACGTGAAGATACAGGGTTGCTTTACACCGACTCTCTGATTAACTACATCAAGAAGCTGGAAGATAATGGTGAGACATTGGATCGTCCAGATGTAAGCGAAATGTCAGTACAGAGTTTTATTGCTTTAAACTAGGACTGCTTTGATACCACGCTGAAAAATGGAAAACGCCCAAGCGATCACAGTTACTTGGGCGTTTTACTGCCTTTGTTTTGAGATGCTCTTTTGACATTAAGAAGTTTTGTTGAGCGAGAGTGAGTCAGTATTCATTGCAAGGCTCTCGCTTTGCCGTGCTTACCTTCTCGAGTTGATTTGGCCAATCGATAAGAGGTTTTGAAATGCCTCAGATTATCCGTTAATTACTAATTTAGCAAAAGCTGTAACTCGCTAATTTTGTTCAGTTCCGTGCTAGGAATCATGCTGGCAAGCTTCTGCTCTGTTCTTTTTTAGTTAAAGATATTAATAGCATAACAAAGTCTTTTAACGGGATAGATTTTCTCATCACAAGACTATCTACAAACGTCAGGCCTTTCCACTGACTTGGTGGCTATTCACTTACCCTCATAGTGAATTACCTATTCAGGTTAAGAAACAGTCCAATATGTCGCAATCTGCTCCTTACCAATCTCAGACCGAGGTATCAATAACTCACACTTATTTCATTCTCTATGGCGCCTGTCCTTTCAATTTCAACCTAGTGGTCAATGACCTAACTGCAGTGCTCAAAGCGGTGATCGCCAAGCTTATTTGGTTTATCGCCACGGAACTACCAGCCTAAGGCTCTCAGTTTAATGATTGAGGCGATATTGCAGGCTGCCGAAACGCAAAACCATTCATCCTTTCTCAATACCATTCACTCCGCATAACTGCCATTGGTCGCATGTAAAAGCAGCGTGCGATCTTCTCCCTTAATCTGAAACCATCAAATCACGCTCAACTAAGGACAGTACATGATGGTTTCTCAATCTCGCTCAATCAAAGCTCTTAAACTGGCAAGTATGTTTATCGCCGCATTTGCACTCAGCAGCAATTTGGCTCTGGCTAACCCGAGCGAGCGCACACTCAGCCAATTCAATCAAGCAGCGCAGGGTGACTCTGGCTTAGTTGATACTGTTTACGGCAACTTATCCAAACAACTAGAAGAGCAGGGTGCAACGCCAGTGACCTTGGTTTATTTGGGCAGTGCTGAGACGTTGCAAGGTCGTGAGGCGTTTATGCCTTGGAACAAGATGAAGTTCACCGAGCGCGGTCTTGCCACAATCCAAAAAGGCTTGGATTTAATGGCGAATCAGCCACTGTTACTTCAAGAACAACAACGCTTACAAGGCTTACCGGAATACCAATTAGCAACCGCCATGGCAGCCACTACGTTTACCTCTCTGCCAGACATGTTCAATCACTTTGAGCGTGGTTACGAGCTGTACCTTTCTCTGCTTGATGAACCGAGTTTTAGCCAACAACCTTTCGCTGCTACTTCATGGATATACCGTTATGCCATTGAAGCGGCACTGCGAGCTGAGGATGTTCAACAAGCCAAAACATGGTTAGTGCAAATGGAGCAAATGGGTGATAGCAACCTAGAAACGCAAACCGCGAAATCGCTGCTAGCCAAGTATTAGGGAGGCGTCATGATCGTTTTTAATCAACTTAGCCGCGATTACGCCCTTGGTAGCCAAACTGTGCGTGCATTGCGAGACGTCTCTGGTGAAGTGTTTGCCGGCGAAATGGTGGCTCTGTGTGGACCGTCTGGATCAGGCAAAAGCACCTTACTCAACGTGCTTGGCATGCTGGATACTCAATACCAAGGACAGGTGATATTTGCAGGCAGCCCATACCCAACCGGACAAATGCAGGCTGCGAAAATGCGCCGTGAAAAGCTTGGCTTTGTGTTCCAGAAATTCAACCTTGTACCTGTGATGACAGCGTTGGAGAACGTGGCTTATCCGCTGCATCTCAACGGGTTTTCAAAAGCAGAACAAACCGAGCTCGCCACACAAATGCTAGAACACGTCGGCTTGGGCGAGTTTATTCATCACATGCCCGATAACCTATCTGGTGGTCAGCAGCAGCGTGTGGCAATTGCGCGCGCCTTAGTGCACAAGCCAGCATTGGTGATTGCTGATGAGCCAACCGCAAGTCTTGATAGCCAAACTGCCAACAGGGTTATCGATATTATGAAAGGACTTGGACACGAGCTTGGCACCACTTTTATCGTCGCCACACACGATCCTCGTATGGCATCCCGCTGTGAGCGCACCATTGAGTTGGTGGATGGCAAAATTACCCAAACGCACGCAAGTGTGGAGGAGGTTTCATGGGCAAGCTAATTCCTGTTTCGGTTCGGCTTGCTTGGTTGAATCTGCAACGCAATCGCCGTCGCAGTTTATTGTCGATGCTGATCATTGCCATTGCCGTGTTTGCGTTAACCAGTGCGGGTGGTTTTGGTCTGTACACCTACGACAGTTTAAAAGAGTCGACAGCGCGTGACACGGGGCATCTGACGTTAACCACGCCGGGTTACTTCGCTAAAGAAGAAGAGATGCCACTGAGTCACGGGTTAACTCATGCAGACGACATCACCAAGCAATTGATTGGGTTGAATGAAGTGCGAGGTGTTCAGCCACGAGTTGAATTCAGTGGTTTGATTTCCAACGGCAACAAGTCATCGATCTTTATCGGCATTGGCGTGAACGAACGCGAATTCGATATGAAAGGACCGTTTTTAGATGTGCGTGAAGGGCAGACGTTGTCCAACATTCATGCATCGCGTTATGACCCAGCAGAGCCGGAAGTGATGCTCGGCGTTGATTTGGCGAACAATCTAAGCGTGCACGTTGGCGATTGGATTACCTTGTTGGCGACCACAACCGACGGTGCTTTGAACGCGTATGACTTCAAAGTGCGTGGCATCTATTCAACCGGCGTACCAGACCTTGATAAACGGCAGTTGTACGTGCACATCAACAGTGCGCAATCATTGTTGGGCTCAGGCAAAGTCAGTGCGTTATCTGTCTTCCTGTTCGATACCGGTTTAACCAACCAAGTCGAGCAACAAATGGCTTTGGTTCTGAGTAAGCAAAAACAGAACTTTGGCGATCAAGATATTGAGATTACGCCTTGGCAAGAACGTGCGTTCTTCTATCTCAAGGTGAAAGATTTGTACGACCGCATCTTCGGCATTATGGGTGCAGTGATGGCACTGGTGGTCTTTGTTGCGCTGTTCAACACCATGACCATGTCGGTCACCGAGCGCACCCGTGAAATTGGCACCTTGTCGGCTCTTGGGAGCTACCCTCGCGAAATTATTGCTGGGTTCTTGCGCGAAGCAGGGTTACTTGCGGTGATTGGCAGCTTAATCGGCGCTTTGTTTACGGCGCTAGTGACCGTCTTACTGATGGTCGTGGATGTGCAAATGCCGCCACCGCCAGGACGTACAGAAGGTTATCCATTGACGATTTACTTCTCTTGGGATCTGGTGGCTATAGCAGGATTTGCCGTATTGATGATTTGTTTGGTTGCGGCGTTTTTCTCTGCGCGCAAAGGGGTGAACAAGCCAATTACGGAGGCACTGATTTATGTTTAATTTCAAATCACTATTACCAATTGCACTGCTGACGGTAAGCGGCATTGCAAGCGTGAATGCCAGTGCGAATGAAACACCGCTAGATGCAAAGCAAGTCGCGCAATTGATTGAAAAAGCCGACAGCTACCGCTTGCAAGATGATTCCTCCAAAGTGGTGTCACTGGTGCGCTTATATCAAGACCAAGAGTTAGATAAAACTCGCCTTTACCACGTGTACACGCGTCCAAATCGTGAATCGTTGGTGGTGTTCAAATCGGCGGTTGAAGCTGGGCAAAAGATGTTGATGATGGGCGATAACTACTGGCTGCAAATGCCGAAGAGCCGCCGTCCGATTCGCATCACGCCAATGCAAAAGCTGCTTGGTGAAGCGTCTATCGGCGACATCTCAACCCTGACGTGGAGCAAAGATTATCACGGTGAATGGAAAGCGACAGAAACCGTTTCGGTGAAAGGAGAAAGTGTGGCCGCTTATCATCTTGCTTTAACCGCGAAAACCAAAGGGGCGAGTTACCAAAAGATCGACTTGTGGTTGTCTGAGCAAGATGCGTTTCCAATCAAAGCCGATCTTTATTTGCGCTCTGGCAAACTCGCCAAGCAAGCGCAATACGGACGTGCAACCGACAACGGCGAAGACTACGTCAGTGAGATGACTTTGCTTGATAGCATTCAGCCTAGCAAAAAGACCGTTATCGAGTATCAAGAGATCGTGCCTTGGCAACTAGATAACAAGTTCTATAACCCAAGCTTTTTGCCGAAAGCCAATACGACCCAGCTTTAGCATCAATTCCGTAAATAGAACCATGTAAACGGGCAAGGAAGTCACATGAAATCGCGTCAGCCTAACCTTAACAAAAGTACCATTCTGTTGATTGCTGCCTCATTGTGTGTGGGCGCGTCAGCCTCAGTTTTTGCCAATGATGAACTGAGTTTTGAGTGGGATTGGGCTGTCAGTTACGAAACTGCCAAGCAGCGTGATAGCGTGTTTATGCAAGCGCAGGGCAGTTCTCGTGATTCACTCAATGCGCTGCTGGATGTACAGGCGAACTATCAAAACTTCAGCGGCTTGTTCGCCCTGTACAGCCAAGGTTTGTATCTCAATCAACAAGGAGAGAGTGAGTGGTGGAGTGAAGCTGATAACCAACTGCTGATTCGAGAGCTTGCGTGGCTAGGGGAATGGCAAGTCGGTGATACCACACTTGATGTGAGTTTGGGTAAGTTGCGCGTTGATTGGGGTGTCGGTTATGGCTACCGACCTTTGGATCTGTTTAAACCTTATCGGCAAAACCCTGTTGGCTTAGTCGCAGAAGAGGGCGCGGGTGTATTTTCACTCTCACACTACGATATGGCAGGTGAATGGACGGTGATTGCGACTGATTCAAGCTGGGGGCAACAAGACCAAAGTTCACTTGATCAAGCCGCAGAGCAGCAAGGTGTTGGTATTCGCCGTTATGCGCTGGTGGGTGACACAGAGTATCAGCTGATTGGTTATTACGATGATGTGCGCCGAGGTTTACTTGGAGCCAGTGCCATTGCCGTGTGGGATGAGTCCATTGCCATACACGGTTCAATGCTGTGGCAAAAGCAAAGTGTCGGCTATCAGTTTCAGCAGGATGATATTTACCAACCCGTTTCGGTTGAGGAGCAGGGCAGCGCATTCCAAGCCTTAGTTGGACTGAATTGGGCAAACCAAGCTGGACACAATGTGATCGCTGAATATTGGTACGACAGCCGTGCATGGTCGAAAAGCGAATGGCAACAAGCAATAGAACGTGGAGAATTACTCTCTCAAATTTCCGCTCCCAATACGTCTCTGCTTGCAACAAGTTATGCCCAAGGGTTTCAGCATGCCAATATCGTTCAGCATAACGTAATGCTGCACTGGAGTTGGGATGTGGAAGCATGGGCTGCATGGAGCGGCAAAGCGGATATGGGGTGGTTAAGTGATGTAACACCCACGTTGGATGTGATGTTGTCGCCGCAAGATGGCGGTGTGATTGTCACGCAGTGGCTTAATTACCAATGGATTGATACCGGCGATCAAAGTGTAGAAGTGGAAGTTGCCGCACGCTTTTTAAGCGGAGACGACCAATCTGCTTACGCACAAATCAATGATAAGCATATGATTGTATTTAATATCAAAGGGAAATTCTAAATGTGTTCAGCAAAATCAGCAGTGAAGAGTGGATGGTCGCGTAGCTTATTCGTGACAACGGCCTTTTGTCTCTTTATCGCAGCAATGACGTTCTCTGTTTGGGGCGGTCCATTCTACATCCATGTGTTGGTTAGCTTTGGATTTGGCTATTCGGCTATCTTCTTCTCATGGCTTGTCGATCGCCTGTTTCCTACCATTCCTCGTTTGGCGGAAGTAGCTATTTCGCTGACGGCTTGCTTATTGTTCGGTGTGGTAAGCGCCCAGTTCTGGCTCGGGGAATATTTCGGCATCTCAGGTATGCTGTCAGTTGGACTCATGGGGTTGTTATTCAGTGCCATGTGCTTTTTCTATTTCTACTCACGCGAGCAACATGCGATCGCTCAACGAGAGTTGGAAGCCATCAAACGCGAGAAAGCAGAGCAAGACCGTGCGCTGTTACTGAGTCAGTTAAAGCAGATGCAAAGCCAGATTGAACCGCATTTCCTATTTAATACCTTGGCGAATATCAGCGCTCTTATGTCGCAAGATGTCGATAGAGCCAAGTTGATGCTCGAACAGTTAACCGCACTTTTGCGTGCAACGCTCAAAAGTTCACGCGAAGAACGCACCACCATAGACAATGAAACGGCGTTAATTGAGGCTTACTTAGGCATTCAGCAAACCCGTTTGGGTGAACGACTCAGTTACAAGATTGAGGTGGAAGAGGGGCTAGGTAGAACCGAGTTACCGCCGATGATGCTACAACCCTTAATAGAAAACGCCATCATCCATGGTATTGAGCCGAAGCGAGAAGGCGGCGAAGTCAGTTTGTTTATTAAGCGTGAACACCAGAACTTACAGATCGAAGTCAGAGACACTGGCGTTGGCTTGAATCACGTTAGTGGGCACATGGGCTCAGGCGTAGGTCTAAGTAATCTCAAGCAGCGTATTGAAGCTCTGTCCGCAGAGCAAGGAGAGGTTTCTATCAGTGAGTCTGCTCAGGGTGGCGTTTGTGTTCGCTTGACCTGGCCAATGGAATCGTAATCAAGGAAGAAAGGAATGAATAGAGAGTTTACTGCCATTATTGCTGATGATGAACCGCTATTGAGGCGTCATCTTGATAAAAGCCTAGCTGAAGTGTGGCCAGAGCTAGAGGTGATAGCCAAAGTCGCGGATGGTGAACAAGCGTTGCAAGCCATTGAGCAAAGCCAACCTGACATTGCGTTTCTCGATATTCGTATGCCAGTTTTGGATGGCATGACATTAGCGCAAAAACTTAATCAACTCTCCCACCCACCTTTGATTGTGTTTGTTACCGCGTACGATGATTACGCCATCAAAGCTTTTGAGCAAAATGCCGCCGATTATTTGTTGAAGCCTATCTCGGATGAGCGCCTCCTGAAGACGTGTGAAAGAGTGAAAGCTCGCCTTGCTAAGCGAGAGCAAGAAAGTAGCAATGTGCAGATGAGCAGCCTATTAGAGCAGCTGCAACGATTATCCGCTCCACAAACGCCGCAATTTCTTCAGTGGATCAAAGCGACGCAAGGGGAAGATATTCATCTGATCGCCACGTCTGATGTGTTGTATTTCAAAGCGGAAGAAAAATACGTTTCTGTGTATGCCCAACAAGGACAAGGCAAAGTGCAGGAGTATTTGATTCGCACATCGCTGAAAGAGTTGATAGGGCAGCTTAACCCAGAACAGTTCTGGCAAGTGCACCGTTCAAGCGTGGTACAAGTGTGTAAAATTAGCAAAGTAAACAAAGACTTTGCTGGTAGAATGTTTGTTCACGTTGGAGAAAGCAAGCTCCCTGTGAGCCGTGCATCTCAAAGTTTGTTCAAAGGGATGTAATCGCTAGAACTGCTCACTCTTTATACTGTAAGCTCGCTGCTCTTAACCCACATTATCAAGGAAGATAAATGACTTATCGTGTAACCCTGTTAAATGCGATGGGAGAGTTGTCTCCAATCTCTGAGTATTTGCATCAGAAACTTGAGGATCTGAGCTCACATTTTTCTTGTTACTTTGATTTAATTGACTGCTCTCCCACCTGAAGGAGGAGATTCTAGAGCAGGCCGCAGAAGTCAGCAACGACGGCTCGTTAGAGCCTGATACCGAAGTATCCGATGCCGATTTAAGGGGGGTATCTAGCAACATGCCGCCAGTCAGACGGACTATACCGTTCCGGCGCATAGGCACGGGTCGGTGATACTTTACCACCGATGGGGGGATCATAGCGCCAGCTTTAATCCTTCCATCGTGGTGTTGTTTATTCAAAAAGTTGGTTGCACCAACGTTATCTCAGATTCCTACAAAGTTGCATTGTTCATTTTTGCATTTGTAGCTCCGAACACTGTATTTATAAACAGTGTAGTCGAGCACCCTGATTATGTTGTCAATCGGTTTATTGCTACGCAATAACGGCTATCCATCCCCCACCTGAAGGAAGGGGTTTTCCGCCGATGTTGGTAAGGGTAACGCACTCTGATTAATAGCAGGACAGACACCGTTAACTCATTAAGGGAATACCGATTAAATAGCCATGTAAAAACATCGCAAAGGTGCCGTAAACAATCGTTCCAAGCACTATGACTATCACGTCATTCACCCAAGAGGTCTTCAAAGGCGAGACGACTCTCTGATGGCGTTTCCTCATCGAAATTAGATCGACAGTGGCCCACACTAAGAAAGATCCAAATAACAAGATATCGGCTAAATTACCGTTAACTAATAAATGAGAAAATGCCCAAAAGATTACTGATAACAACTGTGGATTTTTTGTGACTGCTTTAATTTTTCCAGGAAAATAGGGAGCAAAAAAGAGGATAAATCCGACTAGCATAAACAGATAAACTAGTGGCCTTAAAGATTGATATCCAACATAAATAACGCTTGTGTCAGTCCTGAGTGCACCGAAACCTGTAACAATAAGATAGATACCCAGAAAAGACAGCAAAGAATAAACGGCTTTGTACACGGTTTCACTTTTCTTTACGAACTTCTCTCGATATAGCGGTGTGATGATTGAAATCGAGTGAATACCAAGAAACAATACTAAGCCAAGTAGTAAGCTAAACATTCCGTTGCCTCATAACTTAAATTGATGTAACACCTATCTTATAGAAAACATTACAAGTAGAAGAAAAAATAAGTCAAATGATGCTTTGATGAACTGAGATGTCAACCAGGTGTAACTCCGAATGGGCTAGCATTGAGCGATCACATAATAGTGTTCTTGGTATATGCGCTATTTGACTTCTGTGATGTTGATTTTCGACGAGCTGGTATCAACCAAGAAACTCCACTCTTTATCAAACGCTTCTACGAGAACTGCATATTGATTGGGATATCCTTTAAGTGGTGCTGATTTCAGGCTATCGATGTAAGCTGCTGGTACAGAATATTGACGCTCCAAGTACCGTTTTACTTCGATAAAATGTGTGTTTTTCATTGCCGATTATTTCCTAGTGAATCTCAAAGTGGTTACTCGCAGCTTCGTTATAACTATCTAGCTTCATTTGGTTTATTCCCTGTCTATGGGATGTTGGTCATGCATGCTAAGATCATTGAAGAAGCAAGAATGGCGAGGGTAACTGAAGTATATGAATATTTTATGTACTAACTTGCCTGAATTAATAATTAACTGATAAGAATTATGGAATACTCCCTAAACGGATAAGAGCAGAGGTTTGTTACGATTGCAGTTCTTTCGATAAATTTTCAGTATAGTTGCCCCAATCTTCCTGCTCTTCATCGCTTAACTAACTTACACTGTCGTGTTCACTGCATTTCCTTTCAGCGTTGATTTCATCTGCTCGTTATAAATAAGAGGGGAGTAAAAGTGATTCAATATGACTAAGCTGATGTTGGTGGATACGAGAGAGCTAGATCATGATTTTAAACGCGTAAGTAGCTTGGATTTATCTATTGCATGCTGCCTCTGATTTCGACCTCGAGAGCAAAAATAAGCAAGTCTAATCAGATGAAAGACTTGCTTAAGGCTGCATTTTAACTGTCTTTTCTTCTTGGCCTTGGAGGGCTTGGCTTCTTTATTGCCTGA
The DNA here is from genome assembly GCF_014349205.1 of Photobacterium sp. BZF1. NCBI lineage: Bacteria > Pseudomonadati > Pseudomonadota > Gammaproteobacteria > Vibrionales > Vibrionaceae > Photobacterium > Photobacterium sp. BZF1. Next base: position 9,179 of record NZ_JACSOF010000032.1, on the reverse strand, counting down.
AATAATCGGTCTAAAACACGCCATTTTTCTAATCGTGTTTGGTCCGTTTCATTTCTTGTGCGTTGCCAGTAACCGATAACCTGTTTTCGTCCTATTCGTTCTAACTCACCATGTGCTGAGGGCTCATGCCTAAAAATATCATTCAGGAGATTGAGTAACCGTCTGTATTGCTTTTTGCGATATTTTTTTGCTCCTTGACGACGATAGACACCAAAGTGAAAGTCGATAATTTTTTTAGATTCTGGTGACATATCTACCCCAAATAACTGTTGGTGACATCAATACGGCCATGGCCGAGTTCGTTTGATATTTGCAAGCGTACCGCGTGGTCAAGGGCTTTGGCTTCCGATATTGATATTGATAGTTGTTGTGAGATGTATTGGTGATGGGCTTTACCATGCTCAATGCCGGCACGAACAGGGCTTGGTAAGCCTGACAGTTTTTCGTATCGGTCATTGGCATAGGTGTGCCTTTCTCCATGGAACCCGGCCATCTTGCCGCGAATTTCGTTATTCGCGGCTTCCCGGTAATCTTTGAAGGTCATGGATGGTGGGATCATCGATTTATCCTCCCCCTGAATTTGTGCTGCTACTTTCAAGGCTTCCATTTGGTTTGGGGATGTAATCGGTACCTCTCTTGGGCGACCACCTTTTGTGCCATCTATGATTCGAACGGTCCCATGGCTCTTTGCTTGTTTGAGAATGTTATTCGCATTGATTAAGCAACTTTCTTTGAATCTCAATCCCAAGGTGCGTTGCAGGTCGAGTTGGCTGGCCAGTCGTTCTGAGACCTTAGCTTTTATTGCCATGTGTTTATCATCGTCAACGCTTTTATCTTTGGTTGCGACAAAAGTACGGCCAGGCAATCCGGCTTCTTTTCCTGTGACTCTGCATACTTCATCTTGCCTCGCCTGACTCATCGCTGAGTTGATGGCACTGAGCGCATTTTGGGCTGTGGAGGCGCTGATCTCCCCTTGGTCATAACGCTCTACAAGAACGTTGGCATAGGCGGCGACATGGCCATGCTCAATTTTGGCCAGTTGGCGGATCCCATGCTCTTTAAACAAATAGGATGTGAATTGTTTTATGTGTCCATGGTTGGTTGCCACGCTCTTATAGCTTTGCCCTAGTTCTATAAGTGCATTTTTCAGCGCCAAATCCATGCGTCGATTACCCAAGTTAAAATTGGGCGTGTTTAAATTTCTCATCATCAATCCTCCATAACATATTCGACTTCTATCTCTTTTCTCTTATCCAACCCCTGATGTTGGCAAGCCTTTCGGCGGAATCGGCCAGTGCTAAGCAAAATTTAATGCCCCTAAGGGCCACCAGAAAGTGAAGTCTGCATCTTCTCGTGTCGTACTAACGACTGCGCTTTCCTGTATGAGTGGGGGAGGGGTAGTTAAAGCGACACCCACGCTTTTTCTATCAATCGGTATTACCCAGAAACAACTGCCTTGTGGTGGCCTGAGGGGTATGTTGCGTCTCACCATACGGTGGCCAACATCCACTATCACAAGCGCCGAACTGTCTCTAAAACGGGCTATTTGAGGGCGAACTTTATTTCACTTCCGCCTGAGTAGTTATTGGAAAAGAGCTGAAAGTTGCGTCCCGCCTGCGGCGGGTTTCATTTCAGGACCTACGGTCTAGGTGTATATACTTAAAGCGCAGTCAAGAGCACTAACACGTTGGCTGTTTGGAATAATGGTGGAGTTTATGACGCTGAAAGTATCAAAGCGTCTATTCAAGATGATGATTGAGTGATTGAAACGAATCAAATTATTGGATTGCTTACGGGTTCATTTTGTTGTGGTGTGCGAAGACACCGCAAAGAGATTGCAGGTATTGAAAGCAAGATAGATTGGTTGAGTGTGCTTAGAGTAAATTTTGGGCGCAACGAGGACGCATTATCTTGATGCTGCATCACATGATGCAAATTGGAGCTGCGTCATACAGCTAAGGATTAGAGTGGGCCAGGAACCCCAGATTTCACCTGGCAGGTGGGGCTTTATATGCAATCGATGCATTATTAGTCTCTATAATGCAGCTTTGATAAGGTGGTGTCAACCTTACATTTCTAACGTGTAAAACCTTCCTTAGGGAGGTTGGCTTCACGCTGTTTAGCCTCTTCCATTAATAATGGCTGCCGTTAACAGTTGCTAGCCGCAACGGCGCCAGAGATAAAACCGCAAGGGTTCTATGGCCCAAGATACGGGATTTGGGGCCCCTGCGCTACACAAAACATCCCCAAAATTCGTCAATGCCGCGCTGGCTCAGCAGATTTGGGATTATTCTGAAGATATTACGGGTGTTCGCTACCCAACCGGCGTGCCCGCTTGAGCACCCCGCCCAAAATAGCGTCGCTGATATGGTGGGGAAAATCATCAGGCAAAGGTGCACGCACGCTCTCAACAGCTTCTGGAGCACGATCGCGGAATTCATCCAAGATCTGCTGCATCGTTGACTCTGAAAACCCCACCGCCCGAGCCGTGGCCAAGAAGTGACGGGGGAACAATGAATACCATTTATAGTGACGGCCGGATTCACCATACAGGCCCATGGCCATCTTGGCTTTTCGCTCCGACAACTCCTTGCCACCCATCACTGGGTAAACAGATAAAATATCGTACAAAGGTGTCAGCCTGAAGGCACCGCCGGGCAAAAGAAATACTGAGAAATTCTTGGCATGGCCATCGGTCGCCGCGAGTAGCCAGAATAGGACCTGAGCGCGCATGAATTCACGGCGATCGGCATCTGGCTGTTCCGAAGCCAGAAGATAACGCATAATTTCTGCAATACCTGGGCCGCCATCGACCTCGTATTTACGACCCGGAGAGACATTGAGTACCTGGCAAAAATCTTCTTGCGGCAGGCGCATGATCCACAGGCCATCTTTGGATTCACGGCGATCAAAGCGCGACACAGACAACGCCCTAACATCGCTCACATTCAGCATATCGACCTCGGCAACCGCCAACCCGAACGCTTTGGCAAGGCGAAGGCACACCAGTTCATTCTCGACACTCTCGGCAAGATCGATGGTATAGGAATGGCTTTGGATCTCGCCAATCGGTAACTTGATGATATGGGTGGTCGGGGTGCTGCCCTGCGGTAGGCACCAGGTGTTATCCCTGCGTAGCAAGGCGGTTTTTTCCTGGGCACCAGCTAGGGATATACGAAAGTCATCTTCTTCGGCAATCATGCCTAGCGGGGCATCACTTTGGTAACCCTTGAGGATGCGTACCAACGCACTGTCATCCAGCGGCTTGCAGCTAATGTGCCGTACATCGCCAGGATTGGTGTCCAACGGGTAGATCTGCAATGCGCCGACGCTGTCGAGGCCGATCTTGGCCAGCAAATCAAATGGCTGACTGGATTTGGCCTGATGTCTGGCAACAATGCGTTGGCGGATCTGCATATTGTCCGGCAGCAGGTTATCGAAAAAGTTATAGACTGCCTCGCCATGAAAAGGACGCCGGCCAAGTGGCAGCGACAACGAAATAGGTCGCGCCCCGGGAGTATCAAGCCAGCTTGGTGAATAGTGAAAGCGGTGGGCACCGGTGGGGGACTGGTGCAGTATGCCTACTTCGTAGCCATTCATCGCCACCATCCTAAATGGCTAGGGTACTCCCTGCGAAGCAGCAGGGAGGGGAATAGCCAAAGATGCGCAGCATCTTAATGCGGCCTATCCTGTTGCTCGATGTATTGTTTGATCACCGTTAATGGCGCACCTCCGCACGTTCCTGCGAAATAGCTACGACTCCAAAGAACGTTTTTACTAAATGCGCCAGCCACATCATTAAACTCTCTGCGTATCCTACGTGAGCTAGTTGCTTTGAGTGAATTAACTAACTTTGCGACACTTGGTGTCTTCGGTGATGTTGAAATTAACAGGTGAACGTGGTCTGACTCACCGTTGAACTCCTTCAACTCTGCATCAAATGCCAGACACAACTCTTTGAATGTAGCTTCTAAATTTTGCAGGTGTAATTCACCAAAGACCTTGCGCCTATATTTGGTGATAAACACGATATGCAAGTGCATTGAATAGCAACTGTTCCGCCCTTTGTTGACATTGCACACTGATATTGATCTTACTCACTTAAGTTCATATTATGTAGGTATTATACGTAAGCACACCGATTTGTCATGTTGATACGCAAAGCCTATAAATTCAGATTAGAGCCTACTGCCGATCAGGTAGCTAGGCTTGCTGTGCTTTGCGGTCATGCTCGGTTTGTGTGGAATCAAGGCTTGCGTCACTGCTTAGACAAGCTGGATGCTGGCGAAAAGATCCCAAGCGCCTTTGAGCTTAATAAGCTAGTGACCCAGTGGAAAAAGCAAGAAGATCTAGCGTGGCTCAAGGAAGCCTACACCGATAACTTGCAGCAAAAGCTAAAAGACTTACATGGTGCGTGGATGCGTTGCTTTGATAAATCTCTGGCGGCTGAAAAACCTCGGTTTAAGAAGAAAGGCAAGAACCAAGACTCGATCCGATTCGTCAACTTCAACAAGTATTGCCTGCTTGAAGGCAATCGTGTGAAGTTGCCTAGTAAGCTAGGTTGGGTGAAGTTCCGTAAGTCTCAAGAGGTGCAAGTAGCAATTAAAAACTGCACAGTGAGCTTTAAGTCGGGGTACTGGTATATATCCTTTCAGGTTGAGCAAGAAATAGCTGAGCCAAAGCATATTTCCACATCTGCCGTGGGTGTTGATGTTGGCATATCAAAGTTTGTTGCGCTATCTGACGGTTCACACCTAAAGCCGCTTAACGCTTTTCGTAAACATGAGAAGCGTCTTGCTACGGAGCAGCGCAAGTTAACTCGCAAGGTCAAATTCTCTGCCAATTGGCAAAAACAAAAGGCGAAAATTCAGAAGCTGCACACTCGTATCGCCAACTGCCGCAAGGACTACCTTCACAAATCATCTTCCGAGATCAGCAAGAATCACGCAATGATAGCGATAGAGGATTTACGGGTATCAAATATGTCCAAGTCAGCGAAAGGTAATTCAGAGGAGCACGGCAAGAACGTCAAGGCCAAATCAGGACTCAATAAGTCAATCCTAGATCAGGGTTGGTATGAGTTTAGGCGACAACTTGAGTATAAGCAGCAATGGAATGGAGGCATCGTTATAGCTGTCCCAGCGCAATACACAAGCCAAACATGCCCTTGCTGTTGTCATGTGTCGAAAGATAACCGCCAAACTCAAGCGCACTTTGAATGTGTTGAGTGTGGTTACACCAACAACGCAGATATTGTTGGTGCATTAAATATATTAGAGCGGGTACACCGCTTGTTAGCCTGTGCAGTGAGTGGTGCAACAATGCCGCCAGCAGCAGGAACTAGTCACTAAAGCAATTTAGTGTGCACCCAGTAACAGGGAATCCCCCGCCGAAATAAGCGAAGCTAGGCGGGGGAGGATGTCAATTACCACTCCTCATTCCATTGTTCGCTGTTGGAGTTAGATTGTTCACCGCGCGGGCGGACTTCCAATTCCAGATCGAGCGCCGCAAGCAATTTAAATAAGGTATCAAGCCGGGTGCCTTCCGGTGCATTTTCGAACTTGGATACTGTGTCCTGCCGGATCCCTACTTTTTGGGCGGTATTCGACTGTGATAAGCCTTGTTCTTTGCGACTTTCTTGCAGTAAATGACTGAGTTGGGTGGCAGAAGTAACTTTCATTGCGAACCTTTTAACACGCGATAACCGTTAAAAGTGATTTTACACGGTATAGCCGTTAAGTCTAGCTTTACACGGTATGGCCGTTAATTTATTCAAAACAGAGAGCAATTTTGAACAAAAATAGGGCGTAATCTCGCATGCTTTAGCGGCGAGTCAAGCCCTTGGTGAAAACAGATAAAAATGATGACAAAAATGGTTGTCATTAAAATACCACAGCTGTATATTTATCCAGCACTCTATTGGAGATAACCCTCTGTCAATTCGTGGTTTTAGCATCAACATCAGTGAGCGTCTTACGCCAAGCCAAGCGCAATTCTTTGCGCAATGGGTTGGCGCTGCGAACGTGATGCGCAACCAGAAAATCAGTGAGTTCAAATCACTGATTGCGGCAAATGACAGTGAAGAATTTCCAACTTTTACTCAAGGCTATGCTGACATTAAGGCTATTCCTGAGCTTTTCTTTTTGAGGGATATGCCTGTCCAGCTCTTACGTAACGCTGCCACCGAAGCCTATCAAGACACGGTGAAAGCAAAGAATCAGTTGGCAAAATTCCCTCGCATTAAAAACAAATATAAGAAACGCAGCGTTGTGATCACTAAAGAGCTTTTCAAGTTAGAGCCTTTTGGTGATGGTTCAATGCTTACCATCGTGGAACATGCGAAGAAAAAACCTCGCAAGGTCTTTTCTATTCGCCTGCCGCACAAGCCTGAACAACTTTCTAACCAATTTCGCATCAGCCGCCAAGGTCGTAGGTTTTCGCTCTCTGGCAGCTTCAATGACGGTAATAAAGAGCGAAAGATTGAGCAAATCCTTGCTGACTACGCCCACCTCTCTGAGTCAAAACTTTACGATAAGATCACTGGCGTTGACCGTGGCATCGCTCTGCACTTGTGCAGCAGTGATGGTTACGCTGTTAAATACTCACCAGAGGAAGTGGAGCGCAAAAAGCAACGAGCCAAGCGAAAAGCGCGCTACCAGCGCATTTTAGCTCGTAAGAAGCGGCTGAACGGCAACAAATCCAAGCGATGTGAGTCGAAGCGACAGGAAAAATTGCAGCGCAAGATTTCTCGCATAGATGCGAAGAGTGCTGATTGTCGGAAGAATCACAACCACTGTATTTCTAAAAAGCTCGTAGAGGTTTCACGAGACATTATTGGTCTGGAAAAGCTTAACCTTAAAGGTATGACACGAAAGGCGAAGCCTAAGCGTACTGCCTCTGGTCGCAAGTTTGTAAAGAATCATGCTAAGGCTAAAAGTGGGCTTAATCGTTCACTACTCAATGTCTCTCTGGGGCAGTTAGCGACATTTATTGAGTATAAGGCGTTGGATGCTGGCAAGGTTGCCATTAACGACATCAATGCCGTAAATAGCTCAAGAGAGTGTAGTTGCTGTGGCAGCTTAAATACTGCACGCCCAACCCAAGCCGAGTTTATTTGCTTAGATTGCGGCAACAAACAAAATGCGGATGAAAATGCTTCATTCGTACTTCGTAAACGCACTGTTACTTACATTAAAGAGGAAATGTTTGCCGAGACAGCAAAAACTCGTAAGAAAGTGGTTCATCGAAGGCAGAAATTGGCAGCATAGCTGCCACTGGCGTAAGTTCTGGCGTCAGTATAAAAATCAGGATGGGTAGATGTTGTTCTTTTTAGGGCTTCCCTAAGCTTGCTTGGCTGAAATAAGACTTCCAACAGGGAGCAAACATCGCTAAAGAAGCCCATTTTACAACAATGATTGACAACGATTATCGTCATCAATCGGGAAACTCGGTACTTTAGTGCCGAGCAGTTCATTGAAGGAAAATACAAGCTTGATGCTTGGATCAGGGCCATAGTTAAGCGTACTCCCACTAACGCTGTTATTGCTTTAGAAGCTTGTGCTGTCAAAACCTGGGGCCCTGAAACACGTTTCTGGACAGAAATGAGCTAGAGCAAAAAATCTAATCATGGGGTTCAATATAAGAAAAAGTATCTCAAACCATTTTAGGTTTGATGTTCATAACCCCATAATCAGTTTATCTTGGCTAACAGTTCCAAACTGTCAGTTTTTTACACTAAAGTGTGTTTTTAGATTTGTTGAGCATGTTATCGGGATGAATCAAACCTAAAAAATTAACAGCAGAATCAACCCCATACAAGGATATTTTCTTTCAGGAAGTCTGATGAAAGTGTCAGTGTTTTTTACATTCGAATACTGGATGTAAACCTCCCCCTAAAATAGGGAAAAAGATGAGTCAATCACTACATTGTTGACTCAGAAGTGAGAAGAACTAGGGTAAAGGCAAAGGTTTTGTAAGGTTCCTCAGAGAACGATTATGGATACGTTTATTTAGGTGATTAGTCTGTGCAGCATGAAAGTTGAGATTGATTTTCTCTGTTTTACTCCAAGTATCAACAAGCCAAATAGGAATAAGTTGATAGCTGATGGTTCAGGTACGTCGGCAGCTTCTGACCATACTGCAAACACTTCGAATACACGAGTTTCTGATCCTTGATTGTATAATCCATTACCAACACTATCAGAGAAAGATGAGGAGCTAGGATAGTTACTTACAGTCGTGGCCCGAATCGAACTACTGGTTGGAAAAAATGTGTCATACGGAGTCCAAATTACACCGTAGTCTAAGACTGTTGAAGCCTCAATACCTGCAACAGAAAATGGGTCTGAATCAAACAAGCCTAAGGGAGAATCTAATAAAACTTGGTCTAATAACGCTCGAGATGCCTGAAGGGCACTATTGCTGGTTGTGAATAAGAAGTCAGTTTCTTCATCACATCCATCAAATAAATCGACACACGTCCCATCTAAGAAATCTACATCATATAGGTTACCATCCACTTCCACACTTAGCGCTCCTGTCAACTGGCCACTCCCATTAATCTGGAGAATGGGGGTGGCATGTGAGAAGTGGCTATACGTCACAAACAATAAAAGAAGTACGATTTTAGTTTTCATTGTCATAACCAAATCTGATTGGGAGCGTTGCTTCGTACTGAAGCAACAAATATGCCAAGCATTAGATTCAATGTGTTAGGAGCAAAATAAGTGCCCACTGTAAAATATTCCGACAGATAATCTAATGTACATTATGGGGCATAACCCTTTCAAAAATGACAATACCTAAGTCAAAACAGAAAGTTAAAATTCGAGGAGAGTTTCTTCGTTTGATGCGAAGACAAATAGCTCAGTGTAATAAAAGTTAACAATGAAGAATCCTTTTAAACACTCATCACATTTATTGCCTGTTGATGTGATTACAGTAATATGGTTGGTTTTTAATCAAATAGAGAGATGTTGATTAGAAAATATAGGCTGCAAAGAGTGTGGCTCATTTTGCTCTACAGCCCCAAGAACACGAAATGGGGCATTTCTGAGTTACGAAGTGGTGCCTAAGAAGGTTCTGGACATATATGGACGCCCCTGTGATTGCAAGAACTGATTAGATACGGCTCGCTGACATATATCCGACGTCTTAGGGAGCTCCTGATGCTCGCGCCA
>NZ_JACSOF010000031.1:0-48732 GCF_014349205.1 Photobacterium sp. BZF1 | reverse complement strand
ATCTATGGAAGGTCACTCTCCGTGCTCTGATATTATTTCCGCTGTGAAATCTTTGCTCTTAGCACAATCTATAATTGGTGCAATTGTTGTTTTGTATGAAGTTGTATCGAGTGATTATCTGAGTGTTAAGTCAGCATTAATCGGTGTAGTCATTGCTGTTGTTCCATCTTTATTAGGTTTACTCGCTGTTGCATTTAAAGTTAAGCGTAATAAAAGAAGTAACATCAACCAACTGGCTTGGTTTAATGAAGTCATCAAATGGACGTACACAGCCCTGCTTATGTTGTTGGTTTCAAAGCTTTTTGAAATCAATGAGGTAGTGATGCTGATGACTTACTCGCTGACTTATCTGGGAAGTTGTTTAACCCCTATGCTTAATAAACCTCAATTTAGGATGACGTAAGGTGGAAATCGTTACTACTGCTCATGAATATATTGAGCACCATCTGACATTCCTTACTGCAGGCGAAGGGTTCTGGAGTATTAATCTTGACTCCATGTTCATGGTCTGGGTGTTAGGTTTAACATTTATTGGTGTCTTTAGGTATGTTGCAACAAAAGGGACAAGTGGTGTTCCTGGACGATTGCAATGTTTAATTGAAGTCACATTTGAATTTGTTAATAACCTAGTAAAGGAAATATTTAAAACAGAAGATAAATTGATAGGCCCTCTGTCATTAACCATATTCGTATGGGTTTTCTTAATGAATGCCATTGACTTATTACCTGTTGACTACGTGCCAATGTTTGCACGTGTTATGGGGTTGGAGCATTTCAGGGATTTACCCTCTGCTGATGTCAATGTTCCTATGTCTATGGCTCTTGGTGTATTCATCCTTATTATTGGTTATACGCTAAAAAATAAAGGTTTAGTCGGATTCATTAAAGAGTTAACGACGCAGCCTTTTACACACCCGCTGTTGTATCCGGTGAACTTTATTTTGGAATTAGTCACACTCATTTCCAAACCCATTTCACTTGGCTTGCGACTGTTCGGAAATATGTATGCAGGTGAGATGATTTTTATTCTTATCGCATTGATGCCGTGGTGGATGCAATGGGCGCTGAGTGTGCCGTGGGCACTGTTCCACATCTTGATTGTGTTCTTGCAGGCTTTCATTTTCATGGTACTGACCATTGTTTACCTGGGAATGGCTGTAGAAGAGCATCATTAAATTTATTTTCTTAAGTTACGTTTTTCATAATCTAATTCGGAGTTTTTCATGGATATTGTTAGTGCGGTTCTTTACGTTGCGGGTGCACTGCTAATTGGTCTAGGTGCAGCTGGTGCTGCAAGCGGTATTGGTAACTTGGCTGGTAAATACCTTGAAGGTGTCGCTCGTCAACCTGATTTGACCCCAATGCTACGTACTCAGTTTTTCATCATGATGGGTCTGGTTGATGCGGTACCAATGATTGGTGTGGGTATCGGCCTCTACATCATCTTCGCGGTGGCATAAGTCATTCAATCACTCGATTAATTAACATTGGGTTACCAAAAGAGAGGATGGAATGAACTTAAATGCCACCATGCTGGGACAGGCACTGTCATTCGTGATTTTTGTCTGGCTTTGTATGAAATACGTCTGGCCTCCTTTGACGGCTTTGCTTGATGAGCGCCAGCGAGTTATCGCCGAAGGTTTATCTCAAACCGAGTTCGCGGCAAAAGAACTGCAATTGGCCAAAGCCAATGGCGCAAAGTTACTGGAAGAAGCTAAGCAACAAGCGAGTGGTTTGGTTGAGCAGGGTAACAAGCGTCGTACACAGATCATCGACGAAGCCAAATTAGAGGCTGAGCAAGAGAAAGCGCGCATTATTGCCGAAGGTCAAACGGAATTGGAAGGTGAGCGTCATCGTATCCGCGAAGAATTACGCCATGAGATGACAACCTTGGTGATTGAAAGCGCAGAGAAGCTAATCAGCCGTCAATTAGATACGGACGCAAACCGGGCTTTGGTCGATAAGATCATTACCGAGCTGTAGCAAGGGAGCCAAGAATGTCCGATCCACAAAGCATCGCTTACCCATACGCAAAAGCGGCCTTTGACTATGCCCGTGATGCGTCCCAGCTAGCAGCGTGGGAAAAAATGTTGGTAGTGATGAAAGAAGTTGTTGAAGCCCCTGCTGTTGCCAGCCAGATCGAAGCACTCGATATGCAGGGCCCAGATGCTCACGAAGCATTTACCCTATCATTTCTGGCTATCTGTGATGGCTTGATTGATGAACATGGGCAAAACCTGGTCAAGCTGATGGCTGAAAATGGCAGGCTGGAGGTACTTCCTCAGGTGGCCGAACTCTACCAGACGTTTAAATCTGATTTTGAACGCACTGTTGAGGCTTGTGTCACTACGGCTGAACCACTCGATGAACAGCAAAAAGCTAGCTTGAGCCAAGCGCTAGAGCGGAAATTAAACCGCACTGTCGCCCTGACATGCCAGATTGATCCGTCACTGGTTGGGGGAATGAAAATCACCGCCGGAGAGTTGGTGATTGATGGTTCGCTGAAAAGCGCCATTCACAGACTAGCTAGCCGCCTAGAGGCGTAATTAGGTACTAGAAATGCAATTGAACTCAAATGAAATCAGCGATCTTATCCGACAACGGATCGCGACCTTTAACGTAGCCAGCCAGGCTCGTAATGAAGGCACTATTATCTCTGTTAGTGACGGCATTATTACCATTAATGGTCTAGCCGATGTGATGCAAGGGGAGATGATTGAACTACCGGGTAATCGCTATGCATTGGCGTTGAACTTAGAGCGACACTCGGTGGGTGCGGTAGTCATGGGCCCATATGCTGACCTAGCAGAAGGCATGAAAGTAAAAGGCACAGGCCGCATTCTTGAAGTACCTGTAGGTAAAGGCCTATTGGGCCGGGTTGTGAATACCCTAGGCCAGCCGCTAGACGGTAAAGGTGCAATTGAAAATGACGGTTTTGCACCTGTTGAGATTATTGCCCCTGGGGTTATCGACCGTAAGTCTGTTGATCAACCTATTCAGACTGGCTATAAGGCGGTTGACTCTATGGTGCCAATCGGTCGGGGTCAGCGTGAATTGATCATCGGGGATCGTCAAACCGGTAAGACAGCGATGGCTATTGATGCCATCATCAACCAGAAAGATTCTGGTATCTACTCTGTCTATGTCGCAATTGGCCAAAAGGCATCGACCATTGCAAACGTAGTTCGCAAGCTCGAAGAGAATGGTGCTCTGCAAAATACCATCGTCGTTGTTGCCTCGGCTTCAGAAGCGGCGGCCCTACAATACTTGGCTCCTTATGCCGGTTGTACCATGGGAGAATACTTCCGAGACCGTGGTGAGGATGCCCTAATTGTCTACGATGATTTGTCCAAACAGGCCGTCGCCTACCGTCAGATCTCCCTGCTACTTAAGCGCCCACCGGGTCGGGAGGCTTTCCCTGGTGATGTCTTCTATCTTCACTCTCGTTTGCTAGAGCGTGCAGCTCGAGTTAATGAAGAGTATGTGTCCCGCTTTACCGACGGTGAAGTGAAGGGCAAGAGCGGTTCGCTAACCGCATTGCCGATTATCGAAACACAAGCGGGTGATGTGTCTGCATTTGTACCAACCAACGTGATTTCGATTACTGATGGTCAGATCTTCTTGCAGACCCACTTGTTCAATGCAGGTCTGCGTCCGGCGGTTGATCCGGGGATCTCGGTATCGCGTGTAGGTGGTGCTGCCCAGACCAAGATCATCAAAAAGCTATCAGGCGGGATCCGTACGGCATTAGCACAATACCGTGAGTTGGCAGCCTTTGCCCAGTTCTCTTCTGATTTGGATGATGCAACTCGCAAACAGCTAGATCACGGTGAGAAAGTAACCGAGTTGATGAAGCAGAAACAGTACTCGCCAATGTCAGTTGCCGAGCAAGCCATTGCGATATTTGCCGCCGAGAAAGGTTACCTCAATGGCATCACACTCGCGCAAATAGGTGATTTTGAAGCTGAGCTGATGGCTTTTGCCAAGAGTACACAACCTGATTTGCTGGCCTCAATCAATGTATCGGGCGACTACCACGATGCGATTGAAGCCAGCCTGCACCAACTGTTGAAGACCTTTATGGATACCCAGTCGTTTTAATCGGCAGGGAAGGCCGCACAGCGGCATAGCAATGAGGTAGACAGGAGCGAAAAATGGCAAACGCAAAAGAAATTCGCACCAAGATCTGTAGTGTCCAGAACACCCAGAAGATCACCAGTGCGATGGAAATGGTTGCCGCGAGCAAAATGCGCAAGGTGCAAGACAACATGGCAGCAACGCGTCCCTATGCAGACAACATGCGTAAGGTCATTAGCCATGTTGTTTCGGGCTCGCTGGAATACCAGCACCCATATCTCGAAGAACGGGATGCAAAACGGGTTGCGTACATCATCATCTCCTCGGATAGGGGACTGTGTGGTGGTTTGAATAACAACCTGTTTAAGAAAGTGCTGGGAGAAATGCAGCAATGGCGTGACAAAGGGGTCGGCGTAGATACAACGCTGATTGGCTCCAAAGCCATCTCTTTCTTCCATCGATTCGGTAATGTTGTCGCTCAGGCCTCTGGCCTGGGTGACAAACCCAAACTGGAAGCAGTGCTTGGTCCGGTTACAGCCATGCTACAGCAGTATGATGAAGGGCAAATTGACCGCCTCTATCTGGTGTACAACGAGTTTGTGAACACCATGGTTCAAAAGCCGCAAGTCGTTCAACTGCTACCACGGCCAGAATTGGCGCAGTCTGATGACAGTGAAAGCGAAAAGCTAAAAGGTCGTTGGGACTATATCTACGAACAAGATCCCAAGGCGCTATTGGATGAGTTAATGCTGCGATATATCGAATCGCAGGTCTATCAGGGAACGGTAGAGAGCAGTGCATGTGAGCAAGCCGCCCGGATGGTGGCAATGAAGGCGGCAACAGACAACGCCGGCACCCTGATTAACGATCTCCAACTGGTTTACAACAAAGCCCGACAGGCCGCAATTACTCAAGAGCTGAGTGAAATTGTGGCGGGTGCCCAGGCCGTGTAATTGAAATTCCGAGGATAACAAATGAGTACGGGTAAAATTGTCAAAGTCATCGGCGCGGTCGTTGATGTGGAATTTGACCAGAACAGCGTGCCGCGTGTGTATGACGCGCTGAATATTATCGATGGCGATCATGCATCGTTGGTATTAGAAGTCCAGCAGCAAGTCGGTAGCGGCATTGTTCGCTGTATTGCGATGGGTTCATCAGACGGCTTGCGTCGTGGTCTTACCGTAAAGAACACGGGTGCCCCAATTTCTGTTCCTGTTGGTGAAGCGACATTGGGACGGATCATGGATGTATTGGGTACACCGATTGATGAGTGCGGTGAAATTGGTGAAGACGTGACGTATGCCATCCACCGTGAGGCTCCTTCCTATGAAGAGCAGGCCAACAGTACCGAACTGCTGGAAACTGGGGTAAAGGTTATTGACCTGATTTGCCCGTTTGCCAAAGGCGGCAAAATCGGCCTATTCGGTGGTGCTGGTGTAGGTAAGACCGTCAACATGATGGAGCTTATCAACAACATCGCTAAAGCGCACTCAGGCCTTTCAGTGTTTACCGGGGTAGGGGAACGTACCCGTGAAGGCAACGACTTCTACTACGAAATGAAAGAAGCGGGGGTACTCGACAAGGTTGCAATGGTGTACGGCCAGATGAACGAGCCACCGGGTAACCGCCTGCGTGTTGCACTTACTGGCTTGACGATCGCTGAGCGTTTCCGCGATGAAGGTCGTGACGTCCTGCTTTTCATCGATAATATTTACCGCTATACCCTAGCCGGTACCGAAGTATCAGCTTTGCTGGGCCGTATGCCATCCGCGGTGGGTTACCAGCCGACACTGGCTGAGGAAATGGGGGTACTGCAAGAGCGAATTACCTCGACCAAGAAAGGCTCGATCACTTCGATCCAGGCTGTTTATGTCCCGGCAGATGACTTGACGGACCCATCACCAGCAACCACCTTCGCCCACTTGGATGCGACCGTGGTTCTATCACGGAACATTGCAGCACTCGGGCTTTACCCAGCGATTGATCCATTGGACTCAACGTCACGCCAACTTGATCCGCTGATTGTGGGTCAGGAGCATTATCAGGTCGCACGTGGTGTCCAAACCGTGTTGCAACGCTACAAAGAGCTCAAGGATATCATCGCTATTTTGGGGATGGATGAGCTGTCAGAAGAAGACAAACAAACCGTTGCTCGCGCCCGTAAGATTGAACGTTTCTTGACTCAGCCATACCACGTAGCAGAGGTCTTTACCGGCCAGCCTGGGGTGTTTGTTTCTCTGAAAGAAACGATCCAGGGCTTTAAGGGGCTGTTAAGCGGTGAGTATGACGATATTCCGGAGCAGGCATTCCTGTACTGCGGCAATATCGATGAAGTAATTGAAAAAGCGAAGCAGATCTAAAGGGGTAAGTTATGGCAATTGGCGTTACTCAGAATACGTTCCAGCTCAACATTGTGAGTGCCGAAGGCCCGCTGTTTTCTGGTCCGGCCCATGCGCTGGCGATTGCAGGGTTCGATGGTGAATTGGGTATTCGCCCGGGCCACTCTCCTTTGCTGAGCCGGATCAAACCAGGTGTGGCGAGTTTCGTTACCGATCTAAAGGATCCTGAAGAAATCCTTTACATCTCTGGCGGGATTGTTGAAGTACAACCTTCAGTAGTAACCGTGCTAGCCGATACGGCGATGCACGGGAAGGACATCGACAAAGCCCGTGCGGACGAAGCACGCCGTGCAGCCGAAGAGAACATTGTTAAGCATGCAGACGATGTGAACTTCGCACAGGCGCAGATGGATTTGGCAAAAGCGATGGCACAGCTTCGTGCTGTTGAATTGAGTCAAAAACAAATGCGCCGCTAAACCGACATTGATGCTGGGCACGGCTTACCGACCGGCAGCCCAGTTTTCAACAAGGTTTCAGAAAAGCTTATTAAATTCCATTCTTTATAGTTGTTTTGCCCCGGGCATTGAATGTTCGGGGCTTTTTTATCTAGATGTAGTTTATTGTTTCGAAACCCAATAGTTATGAGACTATTGAATCATATTGAATGTTAATTATACAGGTTAAAAAATGAGCCAGTCGCAGCCTTGTGCGCAATATTTGACCGGTTGAATTTATAAGAGCAAATTTGCTTGTAATGGCTGATCAAAATCCATACAATTCGCGGCGAAAAATTACTCTTATCGTATTAATTCTGGCTCTTTTGGTCAGGGTATTCATGTGCTCATTAAAAATGATTAAAAGCACAAATTATAATTTGACCATAATACGAGCATGCGCGTACTGCTCAAATGATGATTTAAAATAAACAGCCTAAGCTTTTGATTTATAAGGCAATAAAATAAATTATCGAAGTTTATGTGAACAACAGTGATATAACTATCACTATTTGATAGTGAATATTATCTAGTTAAATTATTTATAACTGCAATAATACACAGGCTTTGATTAAGCTTTAAGGCAATTAAATTTATCATCATTGGTTTTGCTTCTCTTGTTGGATTGCTGCAAGAGAAGCTTTTTTTTATTTTAAATGACGACCACCGTCAAAATGTAAATTTCTACCGGTCATAAACCGGCTATTGAACAGCATTTTCACTCCTTCAATGACTTCTTCGAAGCCTGCCTCTCTAGGTAGTAACGCTTTGTCTTTGGCTTTTTCTTTGTAATCTTCCCCGTCGCCAGGATTGAATTTAAGTAACGCCGGTGAGATAGAATTGACTTTGACCTCTGGTGCCAAAAGGCTGGCAAATGATAGGGTCAGGTTATTCATTGCCGCTTTGCTTGCAGCGTAGGCGATATGCTTTTTGCTACCTTTTTCGGTGACATAATCGCCAATATGGATGATGTCAGCGTGGCCACATTCCCTTAACTGATGCTGCATGGCCAGATTGATTCGGTAGGGAATTGCAGCGTGTATCGTCATCATTCTATGCATCACCTCGAGCGCCTGATTGCTATCTTGCCAGTTCGGGTCAGGCATCCAATCAGAGGCATTGTGAATTATGGCCCTAATCGTTGGATAAGCGCTTTCTAGGCATTGGATAAAATCGTCTACCTGACTTTGATCGTAAAAATCAACGTGATGTAGTTGAGCCCCCAAACTCCTGAGTTCGTCAAGCGTGGTATATTCAGTGCGATAGGTTCCTACGACTTGATATCCGTCTTGAAGAAGTGACTTGGCGAGATTAAAGCCTAGCCGCTTCCCAACCCCTGTAATGATAACAACCTGGCTCATTTGAGGAACTCCGCACGTGTTTGTGGGTTGGTTTTAAATTGGCCGCCAAGCGCTGTGGTAGTCGTGCTCGAATTAACGTCCATCACACCTCGAGATTTGACACAATAGTGGGTAGCATCAATAGTCACTGCCACGTTCTGAGTTTCGGTTAGGGTTTGGATTGCAATTAAAATTTGCTGGGTCAGGCGCTCTTGAACCTGGGGGCGCTGGGCAAAGAAGCGTACAATTCGATTAATCTTGGATAGACCAATGACTTTTGACTCAGGTAGATAAGCGACTTTTGCTATACCGTCGATGGTGACAAAGTGGTGCTCACAGGTAGAGGTGAGGCTGATGTCAGATACTTTTACCATCTCATCAACCTGCATTTTATTCTCGATGACACATATGTTAGGGAAATTGTCGTAGTCAAGACCTGAGAAAATCTCGTTCACGTACATTTTTGCAATCCTGTGTGGGGTTCTGGCGAGACTGTCATCGCTCAAGTCCAGACCCAAGACGCCGACAACTTCTGTCAGCAGTCCTTTAATTCGCTCATATTTCTGCTCCGGTGTCATTTCGTTGGGTAGCAAGGGAGACTCAAGCCCTTTATGGATTAATGCCTGTTGGACTAACTTTGCTTCGATATTCATCATGCTACTCGCTTACACTTTCATCAGTGGAAAAACTCAATGTCAGGGAGACTGAATCTGCAAATCGTAATGCGTGGGGTTTATCGATGGTGACGACTGCATAATTGACCCAAGGATGGTCGACACATAATCCCAGCACGTCGCTGGTCAGTTTCTCAAGCAACAGAAATTTGCCATTCTCGACGTGATGAATGATGTTCTTGCAGATGGTTTTGTAGTTGAGCGCGTTTTCGACATCGTCGCTCAGGCATAAATTATTTGCGGGATAATGGATCTCAGCATTGATAACAATGTCTTGCTGCTTTTGCTTTTCTTCTTCGTTGAACCCGATGTATGTTCTCAGTCTCAGGTTAGTTATCCTGATAATTGCATTGTGGCTCATAGTCATATCTCGCTAGGGTAGGTCCCATTAAAACGCGAGTTAGCCCGGAAACGATCATGAACTCAAGGTAGCGTGAAATAAAAGTAGGATCTGGCATGGCCAGATCCTTATTGAAGCTGGTATAAGGCAAGTCACTGTTGAGTACCCAACAATACCTTTATTTTTCTTCTTTAACCCTAAAAAATACCGCATAGAGCACAGGGACAATACCTAGGGTTAATAGGGTAGCGCCCAGTAAGCCGAAGATAATGGCAATCGCCATTGGTTCCCACATGATACCGCCCCCCAACCATAGTGGGATCATACCAACAACTGTTGTTGCCGTTGTTAGTAGAATAGGGCGCATCCGCTGTTTTGCTGCTTCGATTATGGCATCGTAATGGCCAAAGCCATCTTGCCTTTCAATATCAATCCGGTCTATCAGGACGATAGCGTTATTGATCACGATACCGGCCAGCGAAATAATACCCAGCAAGGTCATAAAACCTATATAGGATTGAGCCAGATGCAGGCCTACAGCGACACCAATCAACCCCAGTGGAATCGTCATCAAAATGATGGTGGTTTTGCGGATACAGTTAAACTGTGCCATCAACAACATCAATATAATGACGGCAGCAATTGGCAGTTTGTCAAAAATTGACTTGTTGGCATTGCCGGATGATTCCGCCACTCCCCCTAGCTCCCAGCGATAGCCTGTCGGCCAACTATCTTGTTGCTCATTGAGCCAAGGTCTTAGCTGCTTGTTGACTTCGGCGGCGGTAAGGCTTGGCGCCAAACTTGCCGAAACGGTAATGGCCTTCATTCGGTCGCGGCGCGGGATTAATGCTGGCTGCCACTCCAAGTTGGCTTTGGCGACATGGCCCAGCGGAATAGAATCGAGCGTGTGGGTCAGCACGTTCATGCTAGTAGGCAGATCTTTTCCGTTGTATTGCTGAGAGCTGGCCTTGAGCATGATAGGGATAATCTCTTCGTTTTCCCGGTACTCAGAAATCTGGATACCTGTGGTGCTGGCCTGGATAACCTGCGCAATATCAGAATTATTGATCCCCAAGCGTTGGGCTTGGGCTTCGTCGATATTAACGAATAGGTTCTTGGTCTTGTTGCCCCAATCGTCGTTGATAGAACGAACACCGTTAATCATGCTGAGTTTCTGTTTGACCGCATCGGCCAGGCTGAAAAGCTGCTCGGTATCACTGCCCATTATCCTGACCTCGATAGGGTTCTTGATAGCCGCGCCATTTTCAATCTTCCGGGTGCTATGAACAATATCGGGATATTGGCTGAAAATATGCCGGTCAATATCCGCCATTAGTTCGTCGACGACTTCGCCGCTGGTGGTATTCAACAAATAGACGGCATAGTTTGGACTTGCTGGCTTGGAGGTATGGGAGAGTACATATCGAGGACCGCCATTGCCGATAAAAGCCGCCCAGTTTGTCAGTCCTTCACTAGCTAACTCTGGGTCAGCTTTGAGTGTTTCAAGGTAGTCATCAATGCTCTCTGTGACTGCGACGGTTTTGCTGAGCGGAGAGCCAACGGGTAGCTCTATTTCCAGTTTGAATGTTGGATCCTCTGACGGCGGGAAGAAGATAACAGGAATAAACCTGAAGCTGTAAATTGCAATACCAAACGCCACTACGACCACTGAGAGTGTCCGGTATCGGTATCTCAGTAGGGAAGACAAGACTTGGCTGTAAAGCTTTTCAAGGCGGGATGCTTGTGGTTCTTGAGATGATACTGCTTGCTTCACCGGTTTTTTTATCTTCAAGAAAAGCAGGCACAACATAGGGATCATGGTTAGCGAGAAGAACCAAGATGCCAACAAGGTAATAGAGACCACTTTGAACAGCGGGGCGGTGTATTCCCCGGTCGTTGACTCGGCAAGGAAGATCGGCAGGAAGGCGGCTGAGGTCGTGAGGGATGAGGTCAGCAAAGATAGCTTGAGTTCACCGGCGGCATCGATTGCTGCATCAAATGCCTTTTGCCCCCGCTCCATCCTGGTCATGATGCTTTCTGCCATGACGATGGAGTTATCAACCAGCATACCAAGTGCAATCATCAAGGCCGCGAGCGAGACCTGATCAAGACCGATTTGTAACCAATACATGATACCGATAGTGGCGGCGATGGTGACTGGGATCAAACTCGCGACAATCAGGCCGGTCCGAAGCCCCAGTGTGACAAGCATGACACCAGACACCACAGCGATGGCCTGGAATAGGTTGCTGACAAAACTATCGACGGTATTTTCTACCAGTTCGGGCTGGTAGGCGATGATTTCGAAATTTACCCCCCATGGATAGGTTTGCTCGAGTTGGTCAAGCAGTTCATCGACTTGCTCGCCTAGTTTGACGATGTTCCCGCCATCAATCATGGCGATGGCGAGTGCAAGGCTGTTGTCACCGTTGGTCGTTACCATAGAGCGAGCCGGCGTCTCGTAACCACGATAGATGTTGGCGATATTACCGAGCGGGAGCACTTCGTGGGTATTAGGCAATGGGACAAAGGTGCGCATTAGTGCTTCAATAGACTCAAGGTTGCCGCTCGGCTCAATACTCATGACCTCATGCTCGGTGTGCCATTCTCCACCGCTTAACAGGGTATTTTTGCTGACTAAAAACTGCGCCAAATAATTGGGAGAAATCCCGAGTTCCTGAAGGTGGCTATTTTCGTATTCGACGAAGATACGTTCTTCTTGAGCACCGTAGATATCAACCTTGCCAACCAGCGGCAGGCGCAAGAATTCATCTCTTACTTGATCGGCAATGTCTTTGAGTTCTCTGTACTGGTAGTCGTTGGCAACTACCGAGATAACAATACCGTAGACGTCACCGTATTCATCATTGACCGATGAACGCCCTGCGGCAGCTGGCAGCTCGCTTTGCACGCCGTCAACCTTGCGGCGGAGTGAGTCCCAAACAGGGCGAAGGTTCTTGTAGCTGTCTTTGATGTCTACGGTGATGATCGACACACCATATTTCGATAGGCTGTTGACGCTATCGAGCTCCGGCATCTCCTGGATGGCTTTTTCCAGTTTGTCAGTAACCAACTCTTCAACATGTTCGGGTGATGCGCCGGGAAATGAGGTTATCACTTGAGCAGTCCGGATAGGAAAGCCCGGATCTTGTGCTTGCGGTATGGAAAGGAAAGAGGTGATGCCGAGCATAACAGCCGCGAGGATAACAAGCCCCATCAGCTGTTTTTTTTGCAAGGCCAACTGGGTGATATTCATGAGCGGCTATCCTCGACGAGCATCAAGACTTCCTGGCCGTCATAGATTTGATTGAGTCCCGCCGTAATGACTTTCTGGCCTTCAACCAGGCCATGAGTGATCTCTATGGAGCCTGCGACAAACTTACCGGTTTCTACAGCTACTTTTCGAACGATGCCACGATTGCCGTCTTCCGACTCAAAGGTCATGACATAGCGTTGCCCATTAGACTCATTGACAGTGTTCATCGGCACCCACAGGCTGTCATTATTGACAAGGAAATCACGACTGATGAGCAACTCTGCTGCCATGCCAGGTCTCAGCTTTGTGTTACGGGTATCAATTTGCGCCGTAACAAAGTAGGTACCGTTACTGCCCGTATTCAAACCGATTTCACTAATGTGGGCATCGACGGGCTGTGGCTGGGCCGCTGAAATAATGGCTTCGACAGGTTGTCCGATCCTCAGGCTCGAGACTGTTGCTTCTGAGATATTGGCTTTGACTTCCATCACATTGCCGCAACTCATCACGGCAATCATCTGTCCAGCGGAGACATTTTCATTCTCGGTGACATAGGTTTGGGTGACTGAGCAATGCTCTTCACTGGTTCGCAAGGTAGCGTATTGAACTTGCTGCTGGCTTAAATCGACAGCTTGCTGTGCCTGATCGATTTTGGCGAGGCCTACCTGATAGTCAGCCTTTGCTACGTCATAGTCCATCTCAGAAATCAGCTGCTTGGTGTGGAGTTCTTTCATGCGCTGATAGCGGGATGTACTGGCTTTGGCATTGGTGACAGCTTGCTCAAGCAAGGCTTCATTTTTATTCAGGGCGAGCTGCAAGTCGTCATCAACCAGCGTTGCGATGACATCGCCGGAACGAAGTCGGGTTCCGGCTTTTGCCGGAAATGACTCAATGGTGCCGGATACCTGAAAACTAAGGTTCGTCGTAGAGGCTGATACCGTAGTGCCAGCAAAGCGGTGTTGGAAGTCAACAGGGCTGTTGGTTGCCGCGATGATTCTAACAGGTCTAAGAGGTGCAGGCTCTTCCTGGGTTGCATTGTCCTGGCAGCCAGTCAATGCCAATATACCTACCACTACGGGTAGGGCAATAATATGCGAGCGGTATGTCATAAGCTTCTGTTTCATTTGTAGTATTTAACAATGGATCGAGACTGCCTGCCGATAATTGGCGTCAGCTGGGCTGGCAGTAAGCGCATTCATTGAGTCGTAAGTCATCATCAGGAAAAGGATGAGAAGTGAAAAGGTGAAAGAGAGCATGAAAAACATATATCTCCAGCGACTTTCACTTGCTAGGGATAGGGCGAAAAAGACGACGACAGCGAAAAAAGAAATAGCGAAATATGATAGAAAAACCATGTAGGCAGTTCCTGAGTATACCAATTATCATCAGTTGAAAGCGGAATATATGTAAGGTAATTCCGCTTAACAATATTTTTGATTTATTTTGTAGTCAGGTTCATGGAATTGAAATTATAATAAAACAAATTGAAAAATAGATTTTTCAATGGAAATAATGACTTTCATCAAGGTGTGATAACCCCTACTATCAGATGAATAATATCTGATAGCTGAGGTTATCTTGATTTGTTTTTTTATTATTTGTGATTAAATTAATAAGCGGTAGGTGTTGTGGGTCGTTTATCGATTAACTTGATGACGGAAAATTTGCGCGCCTGCTTTTGACAAACGATAAATTCGATTGTCATCTTGAGTAATTAGCCCTGTTTTCTTGAGTTGCTGGATATGAAAGTTAAGTTTGGTGTGATCTTCAATATCCAATAAATGAAAGATCTCCATGAACTTCAACTCTTTATTATCAGTGAGTTGCTTGATTATTTCGCGACGGATCGGGTTAGAGAGTGCCGAATAAACTTTGTCGAGGTTCAGCTCGCTGTCTTCAGGAAAAAAAGCCTTCTCAGCAATACAACGTTTTACGGTCATCAGCAATTTAGTGCTGCTAAAGGGTTTGGCGATGAAGTCATTCGCCCCTTTTTGCATGGCATCAACCGCGATATCTACCGTTGCGAATGCCGTGATAAGTACGATTGAAAGGTTTGGGTTGAACTGACGCAAGTTGGATATTGCTTCAGTGCCGGTCAAGCCCGGTAGTAAGTAGTCGAGGATAGCAAGATCAAAAATATGCTCTTGGCACAGTGCCATTGCAGGCTCGGCACTTTCTGCTGGGTAAACATCATAGCCGGCATCTTCTAGGATATCGGTGATGTTCTCTCTCAGTAGTTGATCGTCTTCGACAACGAGGATTTTATGGCTCATGTTAGATCTCCTTGGCCAGTGTTGCGGTGACGGTAGTACCAACCCCTTTTGTACTGTTAATCGCAAGCGTTCCTTTTTGGTCTGCTGCAATTTGCGCGCAAATGGCCAATCCTAATCCTGTTCCCTGACCGATAGGTTTGGTGGTGAAAAAAGGTTCAATTGCTTTATTTTGTGTCTGTATATCCATTCCACATCCGTTATCGGTAACTGATAAGAGAATATATTCATACCCATCAATAACCTTTTCTTCGAACTTTATCATAATGTCTTTGTTTTCACCCGAAGCGTCTATTGCATTGCTGACTAAATTGATAATCAGCTCTTCAAGTTTTATTGGGTTGCAGAATAAATAAATAGTGTCACTACCGCAAATAGAAATATTAAAATCCCTGGCTTTGTGAGCCAGTAATTGTAGGGCGGAGCCGATGGCTCGATTAACAAATGTTTTTTGGGTCACTTCTTCTGCAGAGCGTGAATAGTTGAGCAGGGCAGTACAAATTGTTGCGGCTCTATCTATTCCTAA
This sequence comes from Photobacterium sp. BZF1, assembly GCF_014349205.1. Classification (NCBI taxonomy): domain Bacteria; kingdom Pseudomonadati; phylum Pseudomonadota; class Gammaproteobacteria; order Vibrionales; family Vibrionaceae; genus Photobacterium; species Photobacterium sp. BZF1. Next base: position 33,416 of record NZ_JACSOF010000031.1, on the reverse strand, counting down.
CCGGGTTCTTTTTACCAAATCCAATTGCTTTGGCTCAGTTAAGCGGTTTTCTAGCATATCGAGAGAAAGTGTCGATGAGGCAAGGGGGTTATTGATTTCGTGGGCAACGCCGGAAGCTAATTGGCCGATGGCCTTGTACTTATCTGATAAGTACGCTTGATGGAGCTGGGACTCTACCATACGTGCTTTTTCTTTATCGAAGACATTGAGCGCGAGGTAGAGGAACAATAGCAACAGGTAGGCAACACCGACACGCAAGTAAAAGAAACTGCTGTCCATTTCAACAGGGAAGGCACCTGCACTCAGGCTCATGAATAAAAAAGTGTAGCCAGTGTAACGAAAGTATCGACCGTATGCTTTTTTGTCATCGGCTAGTTGGCGACCGTAATTGATCATACAGGCACCGGCGATGAGTGTTGCCGGAAAGGCAAGGATGAATCGGGCGTAGACCTCCAAGCTCGTGATAGCCTCTTTGCTCAACGAAGGGCCAGACAGGCCATTGAGAAAAACGGCCAAATATACGGCAGTAGCGACGAGCAATACAGCCCTCATTATTTGGCGAATCCTTTTGCTTTGGACTACCGTGACCATCCAGGCAAACAGGAGCAGGAAAAGGAAAGCCAAGCTCAGTTTACTTAGCCGCAGCCATTCTACGTAGATGGATTTGGGTTCTTGTATCCGGTCGCCAAATAGGTTGATGTAGAGCTCAGACCACTCGTAGAAGGCATAGGCAAAGCTAAATGCGGCTAGCGCCCACAAGCTATGGGAAATGGTGAGCTTACTGTAGCGAAAGTTACGAAACAAAATGGCGCAGCCGATAGAAAAGAAGGCAAGGCCATAAAACAAGTAGACGAGAAAGGTTGAGAAGTAGCTCATTTCAAACGAGTCCGAAGTGAAGTGCCGCTTCTTGAGGGTATTACGCTTTACGCAATTTAAGCAACCTAAACCGTGTTTACCAAAAAGAAAGCCGCCAGGAAACAGGCGGCAAAAGTGCTAGGAATATTATTGTTGTAGTGGTGGAAGGGAAATAGTCCCAAGCTACCCACTCTCGTCAGTAGCTTGAGGTGATTAGCAAACTCTATTTCACTTCAGGGTAAGTCTTGTAGCGCACACCCATCATTTGTTCCATACAGTGAACAACCTGACAGCTATAGCCAAACTCGTTGTCGTACCAGATATAAAGCACACAGCGTTTGTCCTGGGCTATGGTCGCTGCGCCATCGACCACACCTGCATGGCGGGAGCCAACGATGTCGCATGAAACAATCTCGGTTGATTCTGTATAGTCGATTTGACCAGATAGCGGCGAGTTAAGCGCCATATCACGCAGGTAAGCATTAAGCTCGTCTTTTTCAGCTACGCTGTTTAGGTTGAGGTTTGCGACGGCCATTGAGACGTTCGGGGTCGGTACACGGATCGCATTACCAGTTAGCTTACCAACTAGTTCAGGTAGCGCTTTGGCAACCGCTTTCGCTGCACCGGTAGAGGTCAGAACCATGTTCAGCGAAGCGGATCGACCGCGGCGTTCGCCCTTATGGAAGTTATCAATCAGGTTCTGATCATTAGTGAACGAGTGAACAGTTTCGATGTGACCGGAATCAATGCCGTACTTATCGTTAATCGCTTTCAGGATTGGCGTAATAGCATTGGTGGTACAGCTTGCAGCCGAGACAATGGTGTCATCTTCTTGAATGACTGATTCATTGACCCCGAATACGACATTTTTCAGGTCGCCTTTACCCGGTGCAGTCAGTAGCACTTTTTCTGCGCCGTTGCAGCCTAAGTGCTGGGTTAGTCCTTCTCGGTCTCGCCACATACCGGTGTTATCAACAACAAGTGCGTTATGAATACCGAACGTGGTGTAATCAACTTCAGCTGGGCTATTGGCGTAGATAACCTGGATATAGTTGCCGTTGACGATGATCGCTTTGCGATTTTCATCGACGGTAATACTGCCGTTGAACGGGCCGTGTACCGAGTCACGACGTAGTAAGCTCGCACGTTTTTCCAAGTCGCCATCTTTGCCGCCACGAACCACAATGGCTCTCAGGCGAAGCGGGTAGCCTTGGCCACTTTTCTCTACCAGCAGTCTTGCAAGTAGGCGACCGATACGACCAAAGCCGTAAAGTACTACATCACGGGTTTCAACAGATTGTGTGCTTTTTAGTGACTCCAGTAAAGCAGTCTGTAGGAAGTCGCTGATATTGCTCTCATCTTCATTAGTAGACCAGTAGCTATGGGCTAGCTGACCGACATCGACGCGGCAAGGTGAGAGATCAAGTGTTGCCAGCTCTTGGATCAAAGGCAAGGTTTGGGCTGGCGATAATTCAGAGCCGGTGTAGCGGCGGGAAAGACGGTGGGATTTAACGATATCGATCACTGAGGTATTTACGATTTGCTTGCCGAACATTAAGACTTCAACGCCTTTTTGTCGGTAAAGCTGTCCCAGTATTGGGGAAATAGATTCAGCATTGGTTTGGCTTGTTTGCCAGTCTAGAAGGTATTTTTCTGGACTCATCGTTAGTTAGGACCTTTCACGTTAGGGAAGAGACCGCTGAGCGGTTTGTAATTTTTTTGTTATAGATTTTATGGCGGAAAGTGTAACGTTTGCGTGGTTTTTATCCTAGTAAAATTAACGGGTTAGAAATGTGATCTTGAGCAGGTTGAAACAGTGATGTAACGCAAGCTTTTTGTTGCTGTGATTCTGTGGCCCGTAAAAAATGTTCAGACTTATTTTTGAGCGATAACAAATAGTGTTAGCAATTTGACTCTCAAATTGGTGATTATTCGTAACTGGGAGTTTGCTTCTTATTTTGTTTATTAAAAACATATAGTTACATTTAACGTTTGTTGGTGCGTATCTTGCTTTCTTAAATTAGTCAGCACTTTTAGCCGATAAGATTTACAGGAGTAAGATGGTGGATAAACGTGTAGTAACAGCATCTGAGAAAATTTCCTCGTTATTGTCCTCTTCGGTATTAGGGCTATATCGCCAATTGTTGACCCGCAAGTTCATAATCTTGATGGGTGTTGTATCATTGAGTTTACTATTGATGACTGCATTGTTGATGTTATTGGTTGGAAGTGAAAGCCTACCATCATCAGTATTTATTCTGGTAAAGCTACTTCTCCCGCTGGCTATATTCGTTTTGGTAGCGGGATACCTCTTTCACTCACGGTTAACACGGCCAATTGCTCTAATGGCGGAACAACTTTCCTTAGTTGGGAAAGGTCAGGTAACCCTGCAAGAGTTGACTGATAAAGATTCTGAAATAGGCCATCTTGCGCGACAAATCCAATCTGTCGACTCCAAGCTATTTTATCGTAACAACAAGCTCTTGCAGCTCAATGAAGCGTTGGAACGACAGTCAATCCAACTTAGAAAGGCATATCAGGTAAAGTCTGAGTTTATGGCAAATATGAGCCATGAGCTTCGCACACCGATGAATGGCATTCTAGGCTTCATTCAATGTCTGCAGCAAAAGAACCTGGGTCGGGAGTCAAACCAGCAGGTCGAATATATCAAGGACTCTGCTTTCACCTTACTCACCTTAATAAATGAAGTGCTTAATTTTTCAAGGTTAGAAAGCGACCGGGTTGAGCTCTGTGAAAGTGATTGCAATCTATCTCGTTTGGTTCAATCTTGCGTTAATTCTGTAGCGCAAGAGGCTAGCCTGAAAGGATTGAAAATCGAGGTGAACTTACCGGAAGAAGAGCGCTGCGATGTTCATGCCGATGAGCAGCATTTACGGCAAATATTGACTAATTTACTGAGTAATGCGGTTAAGTTTACAGATCATGGGTTTGTTAAGGTCAGTGTCGATTGGTTGCGAGAACAAGCAAATCAGGTTGAAGTTTGTATCAGGGTGATTGACAGTGGTATCGGCATCTCCGACTCCCAATGCGAGGGAATATTTGAGGCATACAGCCAAGTTGACGGTTCTATCTCTCGTCAATATGGCGGTACGGGGTTAGGGCTTGCAGTGTCGAGCCGTCTCTGTGATTTACTTGGATCCAAATTAAAGGTGGTTAGCCAAAAAGGCGTTGGGAGCGAGTTCTCGTTCCGCTTGAGGTTGAAAAAAGCGTTGAATGCGACTGAGTCCCAGCCGGTTGCTGTTAATAGTGATGAAGTCTGTGATTTATCGAGGTTTTCTCACTGCCGGATACTTGTGGCTGAAGATCAGTACGTTAATCAGCAGCTTGTTATTGCATTTCTCAAATCTATGGGGCTATGCAATATTGATACTGTCGATAATGGTGAAGAGGCGGTTAACTACCTAGATAAACACCTACCGGATCTCATCTTAATGGATTGCCAAATGCCTGTAATGGGAGGGTTGGAAGCAACAAGAAAAATCCGTGAAAAGCAAAACTGTGCGCAGCTTCCTATTATTGCCCTAACGGCCAACGTGCTGGAAAGTGAAAAGCAACAATGCTTTGATGCAGGAATGGATGCGTATTTAGCAAAGCCTATTATCAAAATTAATTTGTTCAGTACGTTGCTTAGTGTGTTGAGTGCAGATCCGGTAAGTTAAAGCCCTTATCAACAGAGCGAATGATAAGGGCTTGATTAATCCTTTAGCTTAGAAGCAATGCTGCTACCCAGCAGGTTATGCACTCAGTGTTATGCGCTTAGTAGTAAGCCTTCTTTGCCTGCTAAGGTGATGCTTAGCTCACCGTCTTTGCACTCCCATTCGTCGCCAGTTAACAGGTCGGTTAACACCTTATCCTCTGGCAAGCCTAATTGCCAAATCGGTAGAGTGATTGCTTTGGAAGAGTCACTATTGTTAATCAGGGTGATTAATTGCTTTCCTTCCAGCTTACGAGCATAAGCCAATTGTTGTTGCTCTGCATGCAGCCATTGGATGCTACCTTCTTGTAACGCCAAATGGGACTTTCGTGTCTCGATAAGCTTACTGACAAAGTCGAAGGTTGAGTTAGGCGATTCTGTACGCTCCCACGGGAAACAGCGACGGTTGTCTGGATCATGTCCGCCTTCTAGCGCAACCTCGGTACCGTAGTAAATACACGGCGTACCTACGAAGGTAAACAGCATCAGCAAGGCAAGCTTCATGGTTTCTTTATCCCCGCCGAGGGTGGTTAAAAAGCGCATGGTATCGTGGCTGTCCAACTGGTTGAGTTGGGCTAACTGGTTATGCCATGGCACTTTGCCACGTACTTCTTCCAGCCATTCGGCGAACACGGCTGCGTCGATTTTACAGTTGTGGTAGGCAATATCTTTGTTGGCAAAGAAGGCACGCACTGGATGGGCAAAACCATAATAATTCATTGCACCATCTTCTTGATCGCCCTCGAGCCAGCTGGAGGCTTCGAAGAAGTGCTCACCCAGTACATAACACTCCGGGTTTACTGATTTCGCCGCGTTACGGAAGGCTTTGACATAATGGGCATTGTTCGCCGCACCCACACCTTCGCCCAGCATATGGATGACATCAAAGCGCCAGCCGTCGATGTTGTAAGGTGGACGGAGCCATTGCTTGATGACGGCATCCTCACCAGCATAGATATAATCTTGCACTTCAGGATTTGAGAAATTGAGCTTTGGCAGCGTATCAATACCTTTCCAACTAATGTAGTTGTCACTATCACCATCGAATTGGTAATAGCCGCGGAAAGGGGAGTCTGGATTGCCAAATGCGCCTACAGTTTCTTGCGGTTGTTGGTAGCGGTTAAACCAAGGGTGATTGACAGAAGTGTGGTTATAGACGGCATCCAACACAATTTTCATATCGCGTTGGTGCAAGTTGGCTACCATCTTGCCGAACTGTTCGTTGGTGCCCAGGTGTGGGTCGATACGGGTGTAGTCGGTGGTATCGTATTTATGATTGCTTGGCGCTTGGAAGATAGGGTTTAGGTAAAGCGCTGTGACCCCTAGAGATTGTAGGTAGTCCAACTTATCTTCGATGCCCTTTAGGTCACCGCCATAAAACTCATTCGGCCCGTTGCTGTCATGAGAATCTGAGACCGGCATACCCCATTCTTTGGCGATAGTGGGTTTCTCACCACCATTTAGGCAATACTCATTATCTTCCACACTGATTGATGGGTCACCGTTGTTAAAACGGTCTGGGAAAATTTGGTAGAAGACCTGGTTTTTGACCCATTGAGGAGGTTGGTGCTGGGCGTTGTACTTGAAATGGGATTCCCGCCCCGGCATTCGGGGGCTGATCCCTTTACTGTCTAACCACCATTGGCGGCTGTTCTGCATGACTTTAAAGCAGTAATGGGTCAATGCTTTGTCTTGGTTAAGCGGGATTTGCCCGTGCCAATATTGGAGTCGGCCATCGGTTCTCCCTTTTTCCATATCTATCAGCATTTCTTCGTTGTCTGGCTCGCAGCGAATGAAAATAGTGGAAATTAGGGTGTCAGCTTCACTGGCAATGGTCAGAGTTAGGGTGCTCTCTGACGCAGTAACCCACTGTTTGTCCTGTCCGTGGTAAAAAAAAGGCTTAGTCGTCATTGTTATTCCGCCCTCAGAAGTCGATGTTGTCATTACCATAATGCTTTTATTGCAAAAATGAATCCTCCCGATTCAAAAAATTCAGGCGTAGGCGGGGGCGTAGAGTGAAATGTCTGTTAAGTCGTATTTTTGCAGTAAGTGACTGACCGCTGCTAGATAGAGCAGCGGCTATTTGAGGTGTATGCGATTTCTTTCTTGCGCATTGGCATACTGTCGACGAGCTGGGTGATGTGCTGCCAATTGGTTTGCTCGTTCCAGCGGTATTTTTCCAGACCATCTTTGCCGATCAGGATAGCGGTATGTTTGTTGCGGGAAACCTTATAGAGCTTTTCTAACCGGACGATATCTTCTGGGCTGAAAACATCCGAAGGCTTGTTGAAACCATCTTTGGTCATTACAACAACGACAATATCCCGCTCTTGCAACATACAATCATGCATCAAGGATTCTTTGATGAAGGTATTGACGTGTTGGTCTTTTTCCGGTGCGAAGTAGAGAATACTTCGATGGTTCCAGTGCATGGACCCCATAGGATAGGAGAGTGCGTTGGCACTAAATACCAATACGATCGTCGCTAACAGATTTTGAAACAGCTTACTCATTGTCGTCTTCCTTCCTAGTGGTACGGTGGAAAGCCGGTGATGGCGCTGGGTAATCTTCAACGCTGCTGCCAATAACTAACGACATACTTGTCGGATTGGATCAAAGGTGCAAATCTTGTCTCATTGTTGTGCTTATTAGTATATACCAAGTGCCGAAGGGCAGGGGAAGCGGGAGGGAGCACTCCCACTTCAGGGGTTATGAAACGGTATACTTCGCCATATGCTCGGCAACATAGTCGATAAATACACGGAGGCGGGCAGGCATGAATTTGGTCTGGGCGAATTGCAAGGCAATATCACCCTGGTAATTACCTTTAATAGTCCAATCTTCCAGTACCGGCTTGACCTTATTTTCTTTGAGGGCCTGTTTGATAACAAAGTCGGGGAAAATGCCTATCCCTAAGCCATCCATCACTCCCTGTAGCCGCATCTGGGAATGGTTTACAGCGTAGCGTCCCGTGACGTGGATAGTGTGCATTTCTCCGTCTTTGACGAAATCCCAGATATGGTCGGTGGTCGTTTCGCCTAGGTAGAGGCAGTCATGGTCCAACAGTTCCGTTGGGTGAGTAGGTGTGCCTCGCTGCTCGAGGTAGTCTGGGCTAGCACACAGACTTAAACTGACTTTGCCCAGCTGCTTGAGCACCAAGCCTTCGGTGGGCTTTTCTGTAAGGCGGAACACGACGTCGATGCCTTCTGAGATAAGGTCTATATCGCCATCCCTTGCTTTGAGTTTTAGCTCGATATCAGGGTATTGGGTCAAGAAAGGCAGGACCATAGGTTGCAGGACGATACTCAAAAAGGCTTTCGGCGCTGCGACAGTGACTGAGCCTGAAGGCGTTTCGTGCTCTGAACTGGTGAACTCGACCACTTGCTTGGTCGCTTCCAGCAGCGAACAGCATTGATCGTAGATCCCCTTGCCCGACTGGGTGATGACCAATTTGCGGGTAGTACGCTCGAGCAGCTTGGTTGATAAGGTCTGTTCCAATCGGGAAAGCTGTTTGCTCAAAGCCGAAGGGGTGACACCAAGCTTTCTTGCTGCAGCAGTAAAGCTGCCTTCATCAACAACTATTTTAAAGACTGCCAATTCAGGCATTAAGGCGATTAGTTTATTTGTGTCCATAATTCACGAGACCTTTTCCACGAGAGGGGATAATAGTCTGAATGCTCTTTGATTAGAATGGCTGTAGTTCAAAGATCCTGTGAAATTGCATTAATTGCAGGTAAATCACCTAATCTATAAATGGAAATATTGCTCAAATAGGCGTTTTGCACGCGTATTTGTGCTGGTTGTCAATCGGTGGCGACTGGCAAACGATATTATTGTGAGGAACATCATGTCTGCCGCATTCTATGATCAAATCAAACAGCAAATAGAAGAAGTAAAAGCTGAAGGTCTGTACAAATCTGAGCGTGTAATTACATCTCAGCAAAAAGCTGCTGTTGAAATCAGCACGGGTGAAGAAGTACTTAACTTCTGTGCCAACAACTACCTTGGTCTTGCTAACCACCCTGAGCTAATCAAAGCAGGTCAGGAAGGTATGGATAAGCACGGCTTCGGTATGGCATCTGTTCGCTTTATCTGTGGTACTCAAGACATCCACAAAGAGCTTGAGCAGAAACTATCTGAATTCCTAGGTAAAGAAGATACTATTCTTTACACATCTTGCTTCGATGCTAACGCTGGCCTGTTCGAAACTATTTTGGGCAAAGAAGATGCGATCATCTCTGACGCATTGAACCATGCCTCAATCATCGACGGTGTTCGTCTATGTAAAGCAATGCGCTTCCGTTACGCGAACAACAACATGGAAGAGCTTGAGCAGCAGCTGATTGCCGCTAAAGAAGCGGGTGCCCGCAATACGCTTATCGTAACTGACGGCGTATTCTCTATGGACGGTGTTGTTGCCAACCTACCTGCAATCTGTGACCTAGCTGACAAGTACGGTGCACTAGTGATGGTTGATGACTCTCACGCTGTAGGCTTTATGGGTAAAACCGGTGCTGGTACGCACGAGTTCCACGATGTTGTTGACCGTATCGACATCATCACCGGTACCCTAGGTAAGGCAATGGGGGGCGCTTCAGGCGGTTACACTTCTGGTAAGAAAGAAGTCATCGACTGGCTACGTCAGCGTTCTCGTCCGTACCTATTCTCTAACTCTGTTGCGCCGGCTATCGTTAACGCTTCAATCCGCGTAATCGACCTGCTGAAAGAAAGCGGTGACCTACGTGATCGCCTATGGTCAAACTCTGAGCACTTCCGTACACGTATGGAAGCGGCTGGCTTCACTATGGGCGGTGCTGACCACGCTATCATCCCAATCATGCTGGGTGATGCAAAAGTTGCGGCTGAATTTGCCGAGCGTGCACTTGCGAAAGGTATCTACGTTATTGGTTTCTCTTTCCCTGTTGTACCAAAAGGCCAAGCACGTATCCGTACTCAGATGTCAGCGGCTCACTCTCCAGAGCAACTAGACAAAGCTATCGATGCCTTCATTGAAGTGGGCAAAGACATGGGCATCATTTAAGTCCATATTCCCAGTAGTTCAAGGGCAAAGGGCTGGCAATGTATCAGCCCTTGCAATTCTACCCTGCAGTAGGAACAAATAATGAAAATCAAAGCACTTTCGAAACTAAAGCCTGAACAAGGCATTTGGATGACCGAAGTGGACAAGCCTGAGCTTGGCCATAACGATCTACTTATCCGCATCAAGAAAACGGCTATCTGTGGTACAGACGTACACATCTACAACTGGGATGAGTGGTCACAGAAGACAATTCCTGTCCCTATGGTTGTTGGTCACGAGTATGTGGGTGAAGTTGTAGGCATTGGCCAGGAAGTCCGTGGCTTTGAAATTGGCGACCGCGTATCGGGCGAAGGTCACATCACATGTGGTCACTGTCGTAACTGCCGTGGTGGCCGTACTCACCTTTGCCGCAACACTACAGGTGTTGGTGTAAACCGTGAAGGTGCTTTCGCTGAATACCTAGTGATCCCTGCGTTCAACGCATTCAAGATCCCTGAAGGTATCTCTGACGACCTAGCGTCTATCTTTGACCCGTTCGGTAACGCAGTACACACTGCATTGTCTTTCGACCTTGTTGGTGAAGACGTACTGATCACAGGTGCTGGCCCAATCGGTATCATGGCAGCTGCAGTTGCTAAGCACGTTGGTGCACGACACGTTGTGATCACTGATGTGAACGAATACCGCTTGGATCTTGCCCGTCAGATGGGCGTTACCCGTGCAGTAAACGTTGCGGAAGAGAAGCTAGAAGACGTTATGGCTGAGCTAGGCATGACCGAAGGCTTCGATGTTGGCCTAGAGATGTCTGGTGTGCCTTCTGCATTTAACAGCATGCTAACTAGCATGAACCACGGTGGTAAGATTGCCCTGCTAGGTATTCCACCATCAGACATGGGTATCGACTGGAACCAGGTGATCTTCAAAGGCTTGATCATCAAGGGTATCTACGGTCGTGAAATGTTCGAAACCTGGTACAAGATGGCAAGCTTGATTCAGTCAGGTCTGGATCTAACGCCAATCATCACTCACCACTACAAGATTGATGATTTCCAGGAAGGCTTCGACATTATGCGTTCTGGAATGTCAGGCAAGGTTATCCTAGATTGGGAATAATCCTTACCGGATAGAGAAAAACGGGCTTTCGAGCCCGTTTTTTATTTGGTCATAACGAATAGTGACTAAATGGCCTGATAATACCCATTATATTTTTAGCAATAGAAGGTCACATGGCATATTGCGTACTAGTGCTGCGGCTTCAGAGAAGATTTGGGTGAATGCGTTGGTTTTGTGGTGGCCCATGAGTAGCAGGTCAACATTGTGCTCTTTGATACTGTAACGAATTTCGTTTTCAACCACACCACAACATACTAGATATTTATCAACTGCGACTTGCATATTTTGGATCTGTTTTTTCATCTCATCAACAGATGCATGTAATTCTTTTTTTTCGTAGTCGTCGAGATTAATATCCAAAATACCAAAATCGTAATCTTCAAAATCCATGTTGACATGAATAATGTTGAGTTTGGCGTCTGGGAATGCAGTAGCGACTTCTTCGGCTTTTTTTAGTACGGCCTCGGTATTATCATCGAAGTCTAGTGCTAACATGATGTTTTTGTAACTCATAATTCACTCCTTATCATATAGAACGCAGCCCTAGCGAAAACGTAAATCAACAGGATAATGCTAGGTGCTTATTTTGTTGGCTTTTCAAACCATTAAGGCCAACACGCCTAAAAACAGAGTTAGTAGTCCGGTAAATTCAGACGACCAGAGATCATTTAGGCGCTTGAACATATTCATTTCCATCGAAACCTCAAAAAAAGAAAAGCAGTAGAAAGGCAAAGGTTAGGAGGGGAGGAATATAATGATGAGAATGACTGGATCTTTCCTTCAAACCTAATGCTTCGGCTTCAGCTTGATTAAGGTTAAATTCAATTTGTTCACAGTATTCATCTAATTCGTGCATAACCACCTCCGTTTCAGTAATTAAAGTCTACTGCTGGAGGTGGTTCACTTAAACTCAATAAAAATTAATGGGGGTTCAGGCTGGCTTAACTGTTATATCCAGTCATAAATCAACAGCCCAAGGCTAATTCGGTTGGTGTAATGGTCATAGTCGATAAGGCTTTCACCATAGCCGTTGTAGTATTGCAAATAGAGCTTAACGGTCTCGTAGACAGGGAAGGCCCAACTTAGCTCAACAGCCCCTTTGTTATCGCTGGTGCGGAAGTTATTTCGCAGCAGGATGCTCATTAAATGCCCATCACTTTTATAGCTCAAGCGGTAGTTGCCGTAACCTAGGTATTTATCAATGTCCGGATTGTCATCGTCATCAGCATCTTCTGGCAGTCGGTACCAAGGCTGGATTGATAACAGGAAGTTGCCTTTAGTGAGTTCAAAATTGGCATATATCCGGTTCCAACTGCGCGATAGCGGTTCAGAGCGCCCATTGGATTGATGTATCAAACCAAAATCAGTGGCAATTAGTTGAAAGCCGAACACGTCATAATTGGAATAGTAACTGACAAAAACTTCAGGGCTGTAGTTAGTTTCCCGGAATGGTGCGGATTCACCTGAATTATAGAGTTGCCACCATGCAGTTTGGGTATAGCCAAACCACACATCCCAGTTATCTTTGTACAGGTTATCCCAGAGCTTTATTTTGCCGCTTATCTGAAATTTGACCTCAAGGTTATCCATTTCTGAACCTGGCCTAAGTTGTTGCCAGACTTCTTCATTAGGTTTGTCGTTATAAGATGCCGGCAATATATAGCTGGGCTCATGGGGCGTTAAACGAAACAGTTCTCGTTGGTTAAAGTAATGGCTAATTCCGCTAATGGACATTTCATCTAGGTTGAAATCGTCTGGCTGCTTATCTGCAGCTTGTCCATCTGTAGCAAGTGAGGGGTTTTCCATTGAGCGAGATAGCGAATCATAACAAGCTAACCGCTCGGTATCGTCAGTAATACTGTGGCAGTCTTGTGCAGCATAGCTTGATACCGGCAGTAAGGTAGCCATTGGCAGTATGGTGTATAAGGGGGATAACTTTAGCATCGCTCATCCTTTAGCAAATATCTGTATCAAACTTAGTTCGAAAAGGAAGGCAACACAAAGCGAGGTAGCTGATAATTCGTAAAAAAACGGGCTAGATAGCCCGTTTAATTCATTGAATGTGTAGTTCTGAGCCAGTATTAGCCCAGCATAGCACTCATTGCAACAAGGGTAACCAAACCACCCATCATAGGAATAGCAGTACGCTTCACCAGTTCAATAGGAGAGATACCAGCAACGCCTGCACAGGCAATAACAACGCCGGCAACAGGTGAGAATGAACGGAAGATACCTGAAGACAGCTGCATTGGTAGAGCAAAGGCGGCAGTAGATACGCCTAGTGTCCCTGCAATCTGTGGTGCCAGATCCGAGAAGCTGAAGAATGGCGCGTTACCCGAACCTGATAGTAGCGCTGTTGCACCAATGATGGTGACCATAACAATGATCATCGGAAGGTAACCAAGACCGGCTGTCGATGTTGCACCTAGCAACATGCCGATAAAACCAATGGTGCTCAAACCGACAACAAAGGTTTGTGCAGCAATGATTAGCGATACAACGCTAGCGAATGCTTTGCCCATACCATCTAGGAAGATCTTCAATGAAGCTGCTACTTTCTTGCCGTCACGGTTAACGATGAAATCACATACCATAGCGATGAACAAGCTGGTGAACATCGCTGTTACAACATCGACTTTAATCCAGGAGATAGCGAAGTTACTAAATGTTAGTAGCATCAGTAGTGGTAGGATAGGAAGAATTGCAAACCACTTAGGCGCCTCAACCGTTTCTTGCTCAACTTCTTTTAGCTCGTGAGTGACGCCATTTTCTGCATCTTTCTTGTCGAACCAGCGCTGGCAGAAGAAGTGAAGAACCGCGATGACAGCCATGATCACTGGGGCAACAACGATCTGGTGGTTAACAAAGTAAGTTGCAGCATCAATACCGATAACTTCTGCAGCTTTCAGCGAGTTTCCTGAGGCTGGGCCAAGGTCCAAACAAGCGGTTGTGGCTAGTACAGCCGCCGTAGAAGCAGGCGTACAGCCGATACGAACCAATACTGGGTACATGGCAACAAGGAGTAGCATTGCCAGGCCAACAGCAGATGGGATAAAGATGTTGATGATCTGGCCAAGTACGTAGGTAAGAGCAAGAACAACATAAGGGCTCTTGATCAATGAAAGCGGCTTGGTTGAAACCTGTACCATGGCATTGGCGGCACCAATGTGGTTCATGTAACTAGAGAAACCCGCCACACTCATAATGATCAAACCAAGGTTAGCAACCGTGGATGATGAAAGTGCTTTAATAACAAGGAAGAAGTCAAAAACAATGGCACCAGATGAATTAGTACCAGAAGGCAGGAAATCGCTATTACCGGCAGCGACACCGATAAGGATCATTAATAGACCGGCTGCAAAAAGCGCGGCTTGCGTGTTGTATTTCTTAACAATCAAATAACCCGCACCAAATATGATGGGTAGCGATAGCAATGGGATAATCATGTTTATTCTCGCAAAATATAAATAGGTACAGAATGTTGATGGTTGATAATCAAAATATGTATATGAGCGTTATTAAATAAAAATCACCAACAACCTTGAATCTATTAACATCCCTGTATCAAATGTTGCTCCTGCAACCCATAGATCCATGATTTCCTTGCTGCATCTGACATCTAACTTAACTGCAAAAACGAAGATGTGATTGACGCTAGCATAATGGAAATAGACAAACTGATTTCAAACTTAGAAATTGATTTAACGAATGCCTGACATAATCTTACTGAAAAGAGTTATTGAAAGAAGGAATACGTCATGCTTGTTGAGACCTAGGTCATATTGAGCACTGTAACAAAACATGTCGCGAGATGAATGATGAAATATCAGTAAATGGTTTTGATGTAATTAAAGTAATATAAAAACAAATTAATAATAAAATAAGCGTATTTGTTTTATATTTCACCTAATTGTTAATGATGCTTAATTGATTAAGCGAGAAGGGTAACATTCAGTTCTTAATCGTATTGTCCTGAGAACTTGGTTTATATTCAACTGGTTTCTATTCTGAGGTTGGGTTTTGTGAGGTAGGTTTTTGATTTCTAGTGACGGGGTAACGGTGTGGTGCTATTAAGCATTGAAATCAACCCGTGATGAAGTTCACAAAAGCTGTTATACTCCGCGTACATGGTGAGGAAGTCGTCTTTAATGGCGGCTTTTTTATTGCTTGATAGACATCATTATTGGAACAGTACATTGATTTCAACAGCTAATATCACAATGCAGTTCGGCGACAAGCCACTGTTTGAGAATATCTCAGTTAAATTTGGTGGTGGTAACCGCTATGGCCTAATCGGAGCGAACGGCTGTGGTAAGTCTACCTTCATGAAAATCCTTGGCGGCGAACTAGAGCAGTCAGGAGGTACTGTTTCACTTGACCCTAACGAACGTATGGCAAAGTTAGGTCAGGATCAGTTCGCTTATGAAGAATACTCTGTGGTTGATACTGTCATCATGGGCCACAAAGAGCTTTGGAAAGTCAAAGAAGAACGTGACCGCATTTACGCATTGCCTGAAATGTCTGACGAAGACGGTATGCGTGTAGGCGACCTTGAGACTGAGTTCGCCGAAATGGACGGTTACTCAGCTGAAGCGCGTGCAGGTGAACTTCTACTTGGTCTTGGTATTCCTGAAGAGCAGCATTTTGGCCTAATGAGTGCCGTTGCGCCAGGCCTTAAAGTACGAGTTCTTCTTGCTCAGGTGCTGTTTGCTGACCCAGACATCATGCTACTTGACGAACCAACCAACAACTTGGATATCCATACAATCAGCTGGTTGGAAGAAGTTCTTTTGGCGCGTAACTGCACCATGATCATCATCTCGCACGACCGCCACTTCCTAAACAGTGTTTGTACGCACATGGCTGACCTTGATTACGGTGAACTTCGCCTATTCGCTGGTAACTATGATGAGTACATGATTGCTGCGGAACAGGCTCGTGAGCGCCTGCATGCAGACAATGCCAAGAAGAAAGCACAGATCGCTGAGCTACAAACCTTTGTGAGCCGCTTCTCTGCTAACGCATCTAAAGCGAAGCAAGCGACATCTCGTCAGAAACAACTTGATAAAATTCAGCTAGATGAAGTGAAAGCATCGAGCCGCCAATCACCGTTTATCCGTTTTGACCAGGAAAAAGAGCTTTTCCGTAACGCATTGGAAGTTGAAGGCCTGAAGCAGGGCTACGGTGACAACATTCTGATCAACGGTGTGAAGATGTTGGTTGAAGTTGGTGAGCGTATCGCGATCATCGGTGAGAACGGTATTGGTAAATCGACTCTTCTAAATACCCTTGCTGGTGCAATGGAGCCGATGGACGGCATGGTGAAGTGGTCAGAAAACAATAACATTGGTTTCTACGCTCAGGACCACAGTGCTGACTTCGAAGAAGATATGACACTGCTTGAGTGGATGGGTCAATGGAAGAAAGACGGCGACGATGAGCAAACTGTTCGTGGTATTCTTGGCCGTATGTTGTTCTCACAAAATGACATCAAGAAGTCTGTGAAAGTAATTTCTGGTGGTGAGCAAGGTCGTATGCTGTTTGGTAAGCTGATTATGCAAAAGCCAAACATCCTACTGATGGATGAACCAACTAACCACATGGATATGGAATCGATCGAGTCATTGAACTTGGCGCTTGAAAACTTCAAGGGTACCCTGATGTTCGTTTCCCACGACCGCCAGTTCGTATCTTCGATTGCGACACGTATCCTTGAAATTACCAAAGACGGTGTTGAAGATTTCCACGGTACCTATGACGAGTACCTAGCGAAGAAAGGCCTGAACGGCTAAACACGTTACTGGATACATATTGTGCTAAAAGCCGCCGGGTAGAGGCGGCTTTTTGTTATATTACGGTAATGAAGCTAACTGCGTTCAATACATAGAAGGAAGAAAAATGAAGATTTGGGTCGACGCTGATGCTTGTCCTAATGTCGTTAAGGAAATTTTGTTCCGTGCCGCAAACCGGGTAGGGGTGGCTGTTACCTTGGTGGCAAACCAGTTTATCCGCGTACCACCTTCACCGCATATTAAGTCAATTCAGGTCGAATCTGGATTTGATGTGGCTGACAACTACATTGTTCAGCAAGCAGAGCCAGGCGATCTGGTCATAACGGCCGATATCCCGCTTGCCGATGAAGTGATCACCAAGGGAGCCCACGCCCTGAACCCTCGCGGTGAGATGTACACCAAAGATACCATTAAGCAGCGCCTTCAAATGCGTGATTTTATGGAAACAATGAGAAGCTCTGGTGTACAAACAGGCGGCCCTGCGCCATTGAGTCAGGCCGATAGGCAGAACTTTGCCAACAAGCTTGATGCGTTTTTGGCGAAGAATCACCGTAAGTAACGGTTACTAAACGCGCAGTATGATTGGGCGGAGAGGCTACTCATTAGTTTCACCGTCCTTGTCTGATTTCTCTTTGTCGCTTTCGGTTTGTTTCTCTTTTCCATCTTCAGCGTCTTTATCGACTTCAGCTTTTTCTTCGTTAGCTTTTTTCTCCTGCTCTTGTTTTTCTAGCTCTTCTTTCTCTTTCTGGGCTTCTTGTTCCTCAAGCACCGCTTTAGGTGTTGATTTCTCTTTCTTTTCTAAGCGGTAGGCAAGGGCCAATCCAAAGGCCGAATTTTCGTTGGTAACTAACTCTTCAAGCGCTTTGCTGTCGACTTGATCTAATTGGCCCATTTCACTTGCACTGCGCTTGGATTTTCCGATCACTTCATCATCGGGAAGATCAACCATGATGGTGGCGGCTTCAGTTAAGGCGGTTGCATATTCTTCCGGATCGTTAAGATCGTAATCGGTGATTTTCATATGCTGGCGCAGCTCCAGCGCCCAATTAAGAGCAAGAAAAGGGACTGAAGCGGTTTTGTTGTCTTTGCCATCAGGTTTGGGTGGTTTGTAACTGATGCCATTAAGGAAATTTACCAGTGAGAGGTATTTATCATGCTTTAGCTGCTTCATGCCGATGTATTCAGGCAGATCATCGGGTTTTATCTTTTTCCCTTTCTCATTGACCAACCAAACCTCATTGTCATTGTTCATTTCGGCCCAGAAATCGTCACCGGAACCCAATAGGTTGTGATTGACTTTAACGGTGATTGGAACGCTGGTCCCACCATTGGGCATATCCCAGAATGTCGATAGTAGTGTAAGGCCCTCAGTCAGGTAGAGCACTCCTTCTTCTGGGCCAATAACAACAGTACTTAGTACATCAGTATCTTGGCCTGCTTTACCAGTGCATTGATAGGTTTCAGGATCAGTCGGTATGGAATTGTCATCCCACTTTTTAACACCTTTGGCACCGTTAACCCTACACAGGTCGTTATACATATTCTTGAGATCAGCTTTATATCGCTGCAGGTTGGCAAAGATTTGATCGTAATCGAGGACAGCCTGGGTTGGCAGGAGTTGATCTAAAGGGATGGTAATCGAGTCACCGTTTTCCAGCTCGCTATAGTTGATCTTCTCTGCGTGCAAGAGAGAAGGGGTACACAGAATCGCACCTAGAATAAGTGAGCAACAACGCTGACGATACATAAACACAGCCTCAAACCTTTTTTTAACTCAGTCTAGCAAAGCTGAGCGGAAGCATATGTTTCATCAGTGAGTGGTGTTGCCCCAAGAGGTCAAATAGCCAGTTGGGGCGAAGTGAAAGTGTACAGAGAAGGATTAGATGCCGAGTTCGTCGAGGAGGTCCAGATCAACCTCTGCTGCCTTGGTTTCAGTTTTTGGCCGAGGCTGACTTTGTGCGGCTTCGATAATGCTGTCGGGATCGCAGTCTTCAGCTTGGTCAAACTCTTCCAATTGGATAAACTCAGTTTTGTCCATGGCCAGTTCAAGGTAGAAGATGTTGTTATTATCAGTTGTAAAACTGACACGCCTTGCCTGAGGACGGTCTAGGTTAGTGTCAACGGACAGTAAAACCTGTTTGTTCAGCGCTAGCATTTTAGGCTGGTTCTGAGTGATTGATACCTGAAGTTCACGGCGAATTTTGCCGGTGAAATCTCCCACTACCTGATTCATCAATTCACCCAGGACATCGGCAACCTCGTCTGATGTATGGTGAATAGCCAGATCATCTGCCGACATGCCCATCTTGAGCATGTATTCTTGGTAGAGTTCGAGGGCTGCCTGGTGAGAAAAATTGGCGACAACCAGCCCGGTAAAACCACCATCAAAAAGAACGAAGCAGCCGATATCTGGCTTTAGGCTGGTCTTGTTGATTTTTTGCACCATTGCAGAGTAACTAACTTGGCTGTCGGTTGCTGCTGATAGTACGCCTGAAAATGACTGGCAAAGCTTAAGTAAGATATCGTCGGTAGTGATGACTTTGGTTTTTTTCATTAGGCTAGAGTGCTGCTGTGTAAAAGAAAGAAAAGTGTGACATTAAAAGCAGGGAATTGCACAACCTATGGCTTAGGGGCTTGAGCTGGCTCACTTTTTCAACCCATAAGCCATGGTGTGATACCTTTTAGGGATGTGTAGGGTTAGGCGAAACGTTGTTCTAGGTATTGGATGATATCGTTAGATTCATACATCCAGGTAACATCGCCAGCTTCATCTTCGATACGTAAGCAAGGCACTTTACGTTTACCGCCGCCATTAATAAGGGCTTGCTCATTATCAGGCTTTTTGGCATCAACAGTCTCTAGTGGTAGGTTCATTTTCTTCGCTGCTCGGCGAACCTTCACACAGAAAGGGCAGGACTCAAATTGGTAGAGCGACATCGACTCCAACTCTTTGTTGATGCGTTGTTGTTCTTCAGTGCTGCGTTGCTGAGGCTTGGGAGAAAAAACGGCATTGAGCAATAAAATAAGCTTGCCAAGAACAAGGCGGATAACTTTCATTGTAATTAATTCCTTTAGATTTATAGTCTTTTCATCATACCTGTTTATCAAATATCAAAAAACCCTGCTTATGTTAAGGCTAATAAGTGAAGCACGTTGATAACCTTAAGTGGTTGAATTAATAGAATGTCATACAATGGCGTTGAATTGGTGACAAAAGGCGATCCATGTCACTCTGTCGATAATTTGATACAGCTAAAAATATAAAATTCAAATAAAGCCGTTATCATGATCATGGTGGTAAGCAATCTAGGTCATATCTTGGTGTCAAATAACAAGACAGTTTTAATTTGTGACGACTCACGGTTAGTTCATAGGGCGATGCAAAAGTTTTTTGGCGAATATGAAGGCATAACGCTTTTCTTCGCGGAAAATGGGCAGCAAGCGCTGGATCATCTTGTTCAGAATAATATTGACTTGATGTTTCTTGATTTGACCATGCCTGTGCTAGATGGCTTTGGTGTGTTGCAAAAGTTGCCTGTAAACAGTTACCCCACCGAGACTATTGTGCTGTCTGCAGACGTACAGCAGCAGGCGATTGAACGTTGTGTTGATGCTGGTGCTAAATATTTTCTGGCTAAACCTTTCACTCGGCCACAAATAGAGGCCACGTTAAAAAAGTTAGGAGTAACTTTAATCCCAAAATGCGATTTTCAAGCAGGGAGAAATAGGCGTGAAAGGAATTCTGTTGCACGAGATAATGATTATTTATATCAGTTTAAAGAAGTCGCCAATATTGCACTAGGGAGGGGGGCAGCGATTATTTCTGATCATTGCGGTGAATTTATTACGATGCCGTTGCCTAATGTCGCAATGTTAGACTGCGGTGAACTTGAAATGATGATCAGTAACCAGATCCAGCGTGCTGAC
The DNA here is from genome assembly GCF_014349205.1 of Photobacterium sp. BZF1. NCBI lineage: Bacteria > Pseudomonadati > Pseudomonadota > Gammaproteobacteria > Vibrionales > Vibrionaceae > Photobacterium > Photobacterium sp. BZF1. The sequence goes on along the minus strand of NZ_JACSOF010000031.1, from coordinate 12,973 downwards.
TCTACTGCAGTTGCTCAAAGGTATGTTGGGGGAGGTATCCACGGTGAGGCCCTTGTATGCCTGTACGGTGAAGATATCAGCATGTTTGGTAAGCGTTTGGGATTTAGTACCTTGGATGCTAAGCAGGGCGAAGTCATTATTGATATTGCTAATTTAATGGTTTCTTCATTTTTAGTTTCTCTGACCGAACAGATGAATATTCCTTTTTCTATTCGACAACCCATTTGTCTTGAAGAGTATATGGTCAGGGGGATTACAGAGATTCCCAATGACCAACTATTTACGATCGAGTACAGCTACCAGTCTGAAAAAATGGATATGGCCTGTGATGTGTTACTGATGATGGATCACAACTCCACGCAAGTGATTAGACGATTTATGGAGACATTACAGTGAACTATCCAGAGAGCTTAGCTGATTTTCACCTGACTGCGCAGGTCATCGACAATATTGATGCCGGTGTTGTAATGCTTGATCGGGAATATCGGGTCATGACCTGGAATACCTTTATGCAGGCCTATAGTGGTATAAGCGCAGATCAGATTATGGGCATGAACATATTTGAGGCAATCCCTGATCTACCCGAAACGTGGTTGAAAAGTAAGATTCAATCTGCATTTAAGTTGGGAACGCGTTCATTTACCTGTTGGGAAGATAGGCCCTATATCTTCAATTTCACCAATTTCAGCCCTGTGACGGGGGGCATGGCAACCATGTTCCAAAACATGACGCTGACACCGCTTAAGGCGTTGGATGGGGAATATCGGCACATCTGTTTAACTGTTACCGATGTGTCAGATATCGCCAAGAGTAAAACCCACTTGCGGGAAAGTAACGCTCAGCTTACCCACCTGAGTATTACGGATAAACTTACCCAGTTATATAACCGTGGCCACTGGGAGTCTTGTTTGTCGGCTGAATTTGAACACTGTCGCCACTTCCAGCAACTATCAAGTTTGGTTATGTTCGACATCGACTACTTCAAAAAGGTCAATGATACTTATGGCCATATTGCCGGTGACGCGGTTATCAAATCCATATCCAGTTTACTAAAAAGAGCCAAGCGTCAGTCAGACATTGCTGGGCGATACGGTGGTGAAGAGTTTGGTGTCATTCTTCCCGGTACCAGCTCAGAGCTAGCTTTGTACTTTACTGAGCGATTACGCAAACGTGTCGAAGAGTCACTGGTTAAAATGGATATTCGTAATATACATGTCACTATCAGCTTGGGCGTTTGTGAATGGGCGCCTTGGATGAAGTCTTATGAGCAATGGTTGGAGTGTGCTGATAGCGCGTTATATGACTCAAAGAGACGTGGGCGAAACCAGTGTACTGTGTACCAAGCCACGACGGAACAATCCGCTACTATGCCTGATGTATCATAGGTAGCTAAGCCGAAAATTTTAATTTCGCCTATTTTATTGGTCTGATTTGTCATAAAATGACTGCTCATTATGCTTAGGCTAACTATCTGATTATCAAGATCAATGGTTCAGTCTGAATGTGGTTCATTGGAAGAGTAGATTAGATTATGGTTGTTGAATCTGAAGGTTATCATGCACTCATTGAGTACTTTACGGAGCACCTGTCGCTGTTTGAAAATGCAGAAACGGAAGGTTGTAACGAGACAGTGGAAGACGTGGTGACCGATATGATCGCGACCAATTTAATGACTGTTTTTTCGCAAAACCCCGATCTCGAAGCCGATTTCCGTTTCAAGTTAATGCAGGAAGCTGATGCGGTAATGGAAGATTTGAATGAGGTACTCGCAGGCGCGTGGAATCGTTGCCCGACCAATGAGCAAGTCCGCTTCCTTGAGGATTATGTCGGCTTAGTGAAAAACCTATTTGATAGCGCAATAAGCCAAAATGCACGATAAATAAAAAGCAGCTTTATGCTGCTTTTTTCCTTTTTATTTTCCATATTATTATTCTATTTGTGCATCATTTAATCTGTAGTGCTATGGAACAAGCTGTACCCATTGATATTACTGACTAAATTGATAATTGAAATCTAATTGTCATATTTATTGAGTAAGTTTGCCATCAAGATGTCGTGCCCATAATACGATGAAATAGTGACATAAAAATAATATGTTTCTGTTTTATGGGTGACATATACCGTCAAGATACTGGCTGAACTTAATCAGGGATATGATCAGCATGAAAAACCAGCTGCGGGGCAAAACACGTCTCTCCATCGTTGCCTCAATCCAAATCGTCTTTATGTTACTGGTTGCGACCGGTGGCTTGCTTTCCTATTTTGGCAATAACGGCCTGAAAAATGTTGCTCAGGAGTTTGAGATACTCAGCCATCAGGCTCTTCCTGTAACGATGAATAGTAGTGTTATTGTTCGGTCCTCGTTACTGTCTGCACAGCATCTTAGTGAAATAATTAACAGTTCATCGATTGAAGAGCTTGATATGGCTTCTCAGGCTTTTGGCGTTGAGCAGAAAACCATGGCTGCCGCTTTTGATGAAATGCAACGCCTAGCAGATAACAACCGGTTAGGCTGGCTAACGAACGATATACGTATCTTGAGTACTCAGGCTGAGCAGGTGGGTACGACAGCGGCTGCACTGTATCAATCGCAACAAGATATTTTAGTTAGTCAAAATAAAATTGAATCCGACAAGGCGATGATGAATTACGCTGTGTCTTCTGTTCGTGCAGAGATGAGCCGGGTCGGCACTGAAGTCTTTACCAATGACTTGGATGGCCTCAACCATGTTACTAATTTCGTGAATCACTCGCTAGAAATGGCAAGCCATCTGATGGCATTGATGCTTGAGCGGGATTTATCAAAAGCGGAAGGTATTGTCCGTAACCTGCAAAGTACTAATTTGTCGGGAATGAATTACGCATGGCGTGAAATGAATCGCCTTGATCCAAGCATCTCTGATTATACGAGTGTGATTGTTCCTCTTACGATGGTAAAAGAGTTGTTCAATGATAACGGTATCATTGCCCTGCAGCTTCAAACATTGGGGCTACAGGAAGAACAGGCTGTAAAAGTGCAGGATGCGCAACAGCAAATCGCCTCTATGGCTTCACAAATTAACACCCTAACTGATGGGGCCAACAGGTTGGTCGAACAAGGTGAGGCTGGAGTTATGGAGGCGAGTGAGAATGCAATGGCATTGTTTATTACCTTCAGTATTACGGGCCTAGTTGTCGCCATCATTGCCAGTGGTTGGATTAGCCAATCGGTAAAGCGCTCCCTGCAAAAAATTGACCGTGTTGTTGAGGCAACGAGTAACGGTGATTTGACCGTGAAGGCCACTCAGGATGCCCCTAAAGAGTTTGCCGTTTTAGGGGGGCTGCTCAATCAGTCAAACCTCAATAATAGCCAGACATTGGGCCAGCTTGTTACAAATAGCCACCAATTAAGCTCGGCTGCGGAAACCAGTCAGAAGGCGGCTTCACAATCGCGAATTGCAATCAAAGATCAGAGCGATGAACTTACCGCCATCGCGACAGCGATTACCCAACTGGAAGTATCTATCAAAGAAATTGTTGCCAGCACCTACGAGTCTGAGCAAGAGGCCAAGCAGGCCAATGATATGGCACAGCAAGGTGTCGATATTATTGATGAAAGTACGTCCCGTTTACGGCAGTTGGATGCGCGTTTTGCAGTGAACGAGACTCGCATGAAAGAGCTTGATAGCCATGTTGATAAAATCACTGAAGTGGTCGAGTTGATCAGTGCGATTGCTGATAATACTAATTTGCTAGCGCTGAACGCAGCGATTGAGGCAGCACGTGCGGGGGATCAGGGTAGGGGGTTTGCTGTAGTTGCTGATGAAGTCCGTAAGCTAGCCAGTGAAACCAATATGCAGACCGCGTCGATCCGAAACACCATCAATGAGCTTCATAAGGCTGCCCAGGAGGTGAACGATGCTATGGTTGTCAGCCGGGAAGAGATGACCTCTTCAATAGATTTAAGTAGTGAGGTCCAAGCATCAATCCATCAGATCAAATCGATGATTGCGAGCATCAATGACAAGGTGATCGCGATTGCTGCGGCGACTCAGCAGCAGGAAAACGCCTCCATTGAAGTCGGACACAGTGTTGAGCAAGTTTCCTTGAAAGCGCAGACAAACAGCCGAGAACTCAAGACGCTGGTGGAGCAAGCCGGTATGGTATCGGATGTCGCTCACCAGCAGCAGGACTTGTTGTCTAAGTACCGATTGCAGTCATAACGACGAATATTCATTGTAATCAACACAAACGCCAGTAAAATGCTGGCGTTTTTTGTTTTTAGGTAAAGCTGCTATGCGAATCCATGCTGTCCATAAGTTATATGATGAGCGTCTTGCTCGTTCTACTCGTCCATTCCTCGCCCGTGGTGGTAAAGTAGAGCGCTGCTTATTTTGCATGCTACGAAAACACTTATGTATCTGCTCCAGCAAACCTGAAATTACCTCTAACGCAGCTTTCCTGTTGGTGATGTATGACGATGAGATCCTTAAGCCAAGTAATACCGGCCGTTTAATCGCTGACTTATTTGAAGATACTTATGCTTATATTTGGTCTCGTACAGAGCCAAACCCAGACATGTTAGCATTGCTTGAAGACCCACAATGGCAACCGTACGTTGTTTTCCCTGCAGAATATGCTGCGCCGGAGCGCGTTGCTGAGCAGGTAGCGATGGAGGCGGGTAAGCGCCCATTATTCATCATGCTTGATGGCAGTTGGGCAGAGGCTAAGAAGATGTTCCGTAAGAGCCCCTATTTAAATCGGTTCCCTGTACTGTCAATTAACCCAGAGAAGCCTTCTCGTTATAAAGTACGAGAAGCATCAAAAGAAAATCAGTTAGGTACTGCTGAGGTTGCGGCGCGAATCATTGACCTGTTCGGTGAACAAAAGAATGCAGATGTGCTGGATTTGTGGTTTGATGTTTTTCGTGAAAACTATATGACGGGCAAGATGAACCGCGTGTTGCCTGAAGACAATGCGATCATTCAGTTACATGAATATATGGCGAGTTACACCTAAACCGTCGCATGGTGCAAGTGTATGATGTTGCGGTTAAAATTATGCAACATTTTGATGTTTCTTTCAGCAAACGCGATAGATAGCACCATTCAGCCCCGCTAAATCTGCACCTCGTCACAGTCTGTAGGTGTAGATATGTGGATAATTTTTTCAGTTTTGTTTTTTTCTTATTTTTTTGGAGTGCAGGATGTACTACGGCTTTGATGTGGGTGGAACCAAAATTGAGTTTGGTGCGTTTAACGAAAAACTTGAGCGTGTAGCGACTGAACGTGTACCAACACCAACTGATAACTATGACCTACTGGTTGATACTATCGCTGGTTTGGTAAGCAAATACGATGCTGAGTTTGGGTGTGAAGGCACTATCGGCCTAGGTCTGCCAGGTATGGAAGATGCTGATGATGGCACTGTACTTACAGTTAACGTACCTGCTGCTAAAGGCAAGCCTCTACGTAAAGATCTTGAAGCCAAGATTGGCCGTGCAGTAAAAATCGAGAACGATGCTAACTGTTTTGCGCTGTCAGAAGCTTGGGATGAAGATTTGCAAGATGAACCATCAGTATTGGGGTTGATTTTAGGTACTGGCTTCGGCGGCGGTTTCATTTACGATGGTAAAGTATTCTCTGGCCGTAACCACGTTGCCGGTGAGGTAGGTCATACGCGCCTGCCAATCGATGCCTGGTTCCACCTTGGTGAAAATGCACCTCTACTTGGCTGTGGTTGTGGTAAGAAGGGTTGCTTAGATAGTTACTTGTCTGGCCGAGGTTTTGAGCTGATCTACGCCCATTATTACGGCGAAGAGAAGAAAGCTATCGAAATTATCAAGGCACAGGCCGAGGGTGAAGCCAAGGCGGTAGAGCACGTTGAGCGCTTCATGGAGCTTCTGGCTATCTGTTTTGCAAACCTGTTTTCAGCCAATGATCCGCATGTCGTTGCGTTGGGTGGTGGCCTGTCAAACTTCGAGTTGATTTACGAAGAAATGCCAAAACGTATTCCTAAGTACCTACTTTCTGTTGCCAAGTGCCCGAAAATCATTAAGGCAAAACATGGCGACTCAGGTGGTGTTCGCGGTGCTGCATTCCTGAATATTAAGTAATTTATTACTCTGCTAACACTATTCGCTAACTATAAGGCACCGTATAAACGGTGCTTTATTTTATCTCACACTTACTCTACTTTTTTGCTAAAATCCCGCCTCTTTTGAAAATTGTCGGTATTGCGCATGTCTTTCCAATCCTTGGGGCTAAATAGCCAACTTGTTGAAAATGTCTCTTCACTCGGTTTCGAAGAACCAACTCCGGTGCAGTCACAGGCAATACCCGAAATTTTGGCTGGCCATGATGTACTTGCTGGCGCACAAACCGGCACGGGAAAGACTGCTGCTTTCGGGCTTCCGTTATTACATCGCCTGTTGGAAGACAACTCTGACGCGACGGAGGCCAAACAGGTCAAAGCCTTGGTCTTGACCCCAACCCGTGAACTCGCACAACAGGTTTTCGATAGCATGAGCCAATATGCTAAAGATACCGAGCTGAAAGTTGCCGTTGCTTATGGTGGCACGAGTATGAAGGTACAGGTAAAGGCGCTGGAGTCCGGTGTTGATGTCCTTGTTGCGACACCTGGTCGACTGCTTGACCATGCCCACGTCCGTACGGTTGACCTTCGCAAGGTTAACTACCTGGTACTTGATGAAGCAGATCGGATGCTGGATATGGGCTTTATCGATGACATCAAACGTATCCTTAAACGCATGCATACCCAGCGCCAGACGTCCTTTTTCTCGGCGACGTTTGGTAAGCAGGTGAAAAAGTTGGCCTATGATATTCTTGATGATCCAAAGCTAATTGAAGTCACACCGAGCAATAGCACGGCAGTTACGGTTGAGCAGATGGTTTATCCGGTTGATAAGCACCGTAAAAGTGAACTACTGGCGTACTTAATTGGTTCACGTAACTGGCAACAAGTATTGGTGTTCACCAAAACTAAGCAGGGCTCTGATGAACTTGCTAAAGAGTTGGGCAAGGATGGCATCAAGGCTGTTTCCATTAACGGGGATAAGAGCCAAGGTGCGCGCCAGCGAGCTCTTGATGATTTTAAATCCGGCAAGGCTAGGGTGCTGGTTGCTACCGATGTGGCTGCGCGTGGCCTAGATATAGAGCAACTGGAATATGTGGTTAACTACGAGATGCCTTTCAAGGCAGAAGATTACGTTCACCGCATTGGTCGAACTGGCCGAGCAGGGCAAACGGGGCATGCCATTTCATTGATGAGCCTCGATGAAGAATGGGCGTTGCGTGCAATCGAAGAGTTGTTAGATACGCGTTTGCCGCAGCAATGGCTGGAAGGCTATGAGCCCGATCCCACGATTGAGCCACCAGAGAACCGTCGACGTGGACGATCAAGTGACAAGCGCCGTGCCAAGGCGAAATCTCAAATCCATAAAAATAGAGGCCGCCACCGTCAGAGAAAATAACGGTTAATGATGCCCGTGAATTAAGTACAAAAAGCACCACTCAATGTGGTGCTTTTTTGTGTCAAAATAAACTCACAAGTTGTTTTTTTAGTGGAGTATCGTGACTGGAGCCTTGTTTTTAGCTGGTTGTTTTGCGTGGTGAAGTAATGATGTTGGTGATGAAAGCAGTTTCTGGTACTGTTTTTCGTCTTATTTCTTGTGGTAACTCATCCCTTTAATACTTCTTTATTGTCATAGGTACTCAGTGGATAACTTAAGGCGGCGTACTCGACTTGCAGCATACTTCCTGCTTACGTTTTCATCGTTAACGACTATGCTCCATTTTTTGGGTGGGTTTGACAAAATACTTGAAGTTAATGTTAGAAATGCCCTTTATTCCAGTGTCGATGACAGTACACAAGGAGGAAATACGCAATCATTTCTCGACTTTAATGGAAAGTCGGTCGTACTGAATTGTGATATTGGCGAAAAGGGAAAATGGCCTTTTTGCGAGATATCTCTAGAGCTCAACAAAAATCTCGCGGCATTGGACCTCTCATCTTTTCATTCTATGGGCATTGATGTCGATTATTTCAGCCCAGTTGATGGTGAACGACTTCGGGTGTACCTTCGCAACTTTGATCCAGCCTACTCGACTGAAGCGGATCCTGTCTCATATAAATTCAATGCCATTGAATATGCTCCAGGGCTAGACAACGGCATTAAGGTTATTCCTCTGAAATCCTTTCAGGTTCTCTCGTGGTGGATTGCCGAATACGAAGTCCCTATTGAAAACTCCAGCCCTCAGTTTGACAACATAGTTAGAATTGAAATTGCGACGGGTAGCCATATAAAACCTACAAATTACACGATTAAGCTAAACCGCTTGGTGTTTTATGGTTACTGGCTATCGGAGACGGCGTTACTTAAGATAAATATTTTGATGTGGGTAGTGACAGCTATCTATTTTTTGGTCGCAGAGCGTCGCCGTTTGGCTGAACAAGTCAATGAGATGGGAGCCAAAGCGGACTATTTGAAACAGGTGAACCAGCAACTCTACCAACAGTCTTTGGCTTTTGAAGAGATGGCGTTCACCGACAACCTGACTGGGACTCAAAACCGTCATGCCGTTGACCGGTGGTTGAAGGATATTGTCGACTTTTCGCAACGAAACTGCCATGCGCTGTCTTTGGTCTATATCGATATTGATTACTTCAAGCGTATCAACGATACCTTGGGTCATCACGGTGGCGATGAAGTGCTCAAAGAGTTTGGGCGCGTGTTAAAATTACGCGCCAGAAAAACTGATGTAGTTGTTCGCTGGGGAGGGGAGGAGTTCATTATTTTTTGCCCTGCTACGAACCTGCGCGGGGCTCGTGAGTTTGCAGAAATGGTCCGTGAAATTGTTGAAAATTATCAGTGGACGAATGGGCTTCCCATTACCTGTAGTATCGGGGTAACTGAATACCTGCCCGGAGAGGATATTGAGGCCTTTATAAAGCGGGCGGACAATGCGCTTTGCAAAGCCAAGCAACAAGGGCGGAATCGAGTTGTAGAAGTGTTTGGATCTTAGGTTATTGAGAAAAACCAGCAATGATGATTGCTGGTTTTTTATTAAGGGGTAGGAATTACTTTATTTTTTGGTGCAATGCTTAATTGCATTTTCAAGTAGTTCAGTTGCTGTCTGGTGGCATTCAGGTAGTGCGATATCGGTTTCATTTATTGGTGTGACACGTTGGCCCCACTTGATAACCGATGCCCCCCAAGTTAACCCCGCACCAAAAGCGGCAGATAAAATAGTGTCACCAGGTTTAATGCGGCCTTGTTCAACGGCTTCACATAACGCAATAGGGACGGTAGCTGCAGATGTATTGCCGTATTGGTGAATATTGATAAACGCTTTTTCTTGAGGGATCTTTGCGTGATCACACAGGGCTTCAATGATCCGTTGGTTTGCCTGATGTGGAATAACCACATCGATATCATCTTGCGTTAGGTTGGCACGGTGCAACACGGTATTGGCCGCAGTCCCCATACCGCGTACAGCGCGGCGGAAGATTTCCCTACCCACAAAGTTAAAGGCAAAATGGCCGGCATCAGGATTGAAGCGGTCCATGGCTGTGCCGAATTCTGGAATAGCCAGCACGTCTCTGCCTTCAGGATCGCAGCCGAGTTGGGCATCAAGTAGGCCTGACATTTGTGTCGAGCGACTTAATACTGCGGCCCCTGCGCCATCACCGAAAAGCACGGCAGTATCTCGCTGGCTCCAGTCTAGATACCATGAAAGGCGTTCGGCACCGACCACCAATACGTGCTGGTAGTTCCCAGCCTGAATCATCTTGGTAGCGGTTTCCAAACCATAAAGAAAACCGGTACAGGCAGCATTCATGTCAAAGGCAGCAGCCTTAGTTGCCCCGAGGTCAAGCTGTACTTTAGATGCAATATTCGGGACTAGGGTATCAGGAGAGCAGGTGGCAATAATGATTAAATCAAGCTCGGAGGCATCGACACCAGCGGCCGCGAGGGCTCTCGCGCCTGCGACTCGGGCAAGTTCAGAAGTGTTTACATGACTAATGCGTCTAGATTCTATTCCGGTACGCGTTCGAATCCATTCATCAGAAGTATCAACAAATTGGCTAAGCTCGGTATTGCTGAGCACTGTAGGAGGGAGGCATTTTCCCCATCCAGTAATTTCCGCGTAGTACATAACTTCACTCGTATTTTTATTTGGCTAAACCAAAATAAACTATAACTGACTGTTAACACAAGGATTACGGTTATTCTCTGTACAGAACTTGAGGTTATGTCAGAAGTCACTATTTGTTACACTGAGCATAGCTAATAACCATAAGGAAATAACCAATGATTCGTTTGGGTGTAATCGGTACTAACTGGATAACGGATCGCTTTATCAGTGCGGCACTATCGACTGGGCAATATCAATTGACAGCGGTTTACTCAAGAAAACTGGAAAAAGCGGCGGAGTTTGCCAGTAAGTATGGTCAAGTAGAATGTTATGACTCGTTGGACGATCTTGCAAACAGTGATGTGATCGATGCGGTATATATCGCGAGCCCCAATTCACTGCATGCTCCTCAAGCTAAAGTGTTTATCAATGCCGGTAAGCATGTCATTGGTGAGAAACCACTGGCGTCAAATATTACCGAAGTTCAGGAGTTGATCGAACTTGCTGTTGAAAAGCAGGTGCTGCTGTTTGAGGCGATGAAAGCTACCTATGTGCCTAACTTTGAAGTGATTAAAAAAGCGCTACCTAAACTTGGCCGTATCCGCAAAGCCTATTTTTCATATTGCCAGTACTCTTCACGCTATCAGAAATTCCTTAATGGTGAGAATCCTAATACGTTTAACCCTGCGTTTTCCAACGGTTCTCTAATGGACATTGGCGTTTATCCACTGAGCAGTGCCATTGCATTGTTTGGCGAGCCAAGCAGTATGACGGCGCAGGGAAGTTTGCTCGATTCCGGTGTAGATGCCCACGGCACGTTAGTGCTTCATTATCAAGATTTTGATGTCACTATTGCTCACTCAAAAGTCAGTGATGGGGTTATCCCGAGTGAAATTCAGGGAGAGCAGGGGACCTTGCTGATTGATTTTATATCAGAATGCCATGGGGTTAAGCTTTGTCGCCGTGATGAACCAGCGGTCGATTTAAGTGTTGAACAAGATGAAAATGCGATGCGCTATGAAGCAGAAGAGTTTGCCCGTTTGTATCAGGCCGGTGTGGTTAACCATGAGGGCCTATTGCGTACCCAGATAGTCAGCGCTATTACTACGCAGGCTCGAGGCATTATAGGTGTACGTTTCCCGGCAGATGAAATGTAAATCAGCCAACAAAGAAAGGGTGGTCAATGACCACCCTTTTTGATTTTGAATACTTGAACTGCTAGAGATTACCAGAACAGATATGCAAGTGCCGATAGGGCAGCAATACAAAGAATGTTCAAGTAAATTCCGACTCTCATCATGTCAGATTGCTTGATGTGACCTGAGCCAAATACGATGGCATTAGGAGGTGTTGCAACCGGAAGCATGAATGCACAAGAAGCAGCAACAGCAATTAGCGCTGACAGAATAACTGGGGATACGCCAAGTGCTTCAGCAACAGTCGCAAAGACAGGAACTAATAGTGCCGCACTCGCTGTGTTACTAGCAAATTCAGTCAGGAATACTACGAAACCTGCGATAACCAAGATGGTGAAGAACAGACCTGCTTGCTCAAGGAAGCCACTCAAGCTGTGCGCTAGGAATACACTGGTGCCTGTCGCTTTAAGTACGTTACTCAGGCAGATACCACCACCGAACAGAAGTAACACACCCCAATCCGTTGATTTTTCGATATCTTTCCATTGAACTACGCGAGATGCACCCAGCATAACGATAGCTGATAGGGCAACCAGGGTGTCGAAGTTCTTGAACCCACCCAGCATGCCATTGATTGGCTTGCTGAAGATCCACAGCATAACGGTGATACCGAAGATAATCAGAGTGGCAAGTTTGCTGTTATTCCACTCAACCGGTTTGTGATCTAATTCGAAGGTATGTTTTAGGTTTGGTTTCAGGATGAAGTAAAGCAGAGCAACGGTAATCGGTAGCAATACAATCGAGACAGGTAGGCCGAACGCCATCCACTCGGTGAAGCTCAGGCCAACTTCTGCTGCTGCGATAGCATTAGGTGGGCTACCTACAACCGTTGCGATACCACCGATACTTGCACAGTAGGCAATCCCTAGTAGTACGAAAACATAAGTACTGCGCTCACTCTTAGCGTTAACTTTATTCAATACACCAAGCACCAGCGGAAGCATCATTGCTGTTGTCGCCGTGTTACTGATCCACATTGATAGGGCAGCTGACACACCAAATAGCATGAATACAGCAACCGACATGCGGCCCTGGGCAATGAGCAGAACCTTATCAGCAATGGCTTTATCTAACTCTTGTTTGTGCAGCGCCGCAGCAAGTGCAAAGCCACCTAGGAAGAGGAAAATGATAGGGTTAGCAAAATTGCTCAGCGCTGCAGGCGTTGGGAAAATATCAAAGCCAACGGCAAGGATGGGAACCAGAATCGCAGTAATACTGACATGCAATGCTTCTGTCAGCCAAAGTACCGCAACGAAAGCAAGAATACTAAGACCAACAACCACTTCTTTTTCAAAAGGTAGGGTATTTAATAGTAGGGTAAAGAGGGCGATGTCTGCCAGCAGAATAATACTGTTCCGGTCAAACAGCCACTTGCGTAGTGTCATAGTCAAGGCTGTCATAGTTGTTTCCTTTCATCTGATTATAGTTATCACATGCAATCTTTTGCACGAAGGTGACTCGAGATGAATGTTACCAACTGTTTTGGTTTTGTTAATGGCTGTGCGTCTAATTGTTGGTCGTTTGACGGTTTGATTAAGTGAATTGTGATGTTATTAAGTGGGAATGTGTAGAAAAATACCCATTTTTATTTCTGATTTTTATTGATAAATATCATACAAATATCGCTTCATTTGCTTTTTA
>NZ_JACSOF010000030.1:0-51526 GCF_014349205.1 Photobacterium sp. BZF1 | reverse complement strand
GTATCTGCATTGATAAACGAAAATGGTCAAACTTATGTTTTTCGTTGGGAACAAGAAGTCAATAAATTAACAAAAGTCGCAATCAAAATAGAAGATAACCAACTGGTTGACGGTTTGAGTGACGGTGATTGGGTTGTTGAAGCCGGTGTGTCTGAGCTGAGGGATGGACAAACGGCAGTACAGTGGATTAAAGAGCGGGGCCTGTAAATATGAAAAAGAAATATCTAACATTAGTATTATTATCGTGTATGAGTTTGATGGCCTGTACTGAAGAAGTTGAAATTAAGAATACAGCCACGAGAGCCGTTGTATACGAACTTCCTAAGCAAAATACTAGCGATGTACATGTATTTACTGGCATAGCAAAAGCACACGAATTGACTGAACTTTCTTTTCGAGTTGATGGGAAGATTTCCTCTATCAAGGTTATTAATGGTCAGCAGGTAAAAGCAGGTGAGCTTTTAGCTGTTCTTGATAAAACAGATTATGAAATCAGTGTTAATGATCGTCGGGCTAGGAATGCTAAATCATTAAAGCAATATCAGCGCGCTAAGACGATGTTAGATAAAAACATGATGTCTAAAGCTGAATATGACAAATTGAAAGCGGAATACCTAGTGGCTAATGCTGAGCTAAAAATGGCTGAGTTACATTTGAAATACACAGAATTACGGGCACCTTTCGATGGCGTTATTGGTGATGTGTACCTCGATGATTTTGAAAATATTTTAACGGGTACTTCAATCTTAAGTCTGCACAAACCAGATCACGTTGAGGTGGATGTGCAGGTACCGGATAGCATTGTTGCGTCCTCAAGTCGGGAGCAGGCTATGCAAGGTGAGCAAAAATTTAATGTGGTTTTCGAGGGTTACCCTGACACTGTATTTGAAGCCAAAGTGCTTGAATTAGGGATGAATAAAGATCCAATTAGTCAGAGTTATATTGCTACGTTGATTGTTAATGCCGATCCTGAACATATCGTGTTAGAAGGTATGCCGGCTAAGGTTTCTGTAGAACTCGCAGGGTTAAATCAACCGTATCAAAGTGAATACCTAGTCCCTTTGAATGCAATTCAAATGCAAGAGGGAAATATATTAGATAAACAAACGGCCAGTGTCTGGGTATATCAAGATGAGAGTCAAACTGTTTCACGACGAGAAGTTCTTTTGGGTAAGCCTGTCGATGGCATGATGAAAATAAAAGCCGGTCTGAATGACGGTGAAATGATTATTTCAGAGGGTGCCTCACGTTTAACTGAAGGCCAGAAAGTTGTAAGGGTGAATGGATAGATTATGAACATCGCAAGTTACTTTGTAAAAAATACCATTATCAGCTGGATGTTTACCTTAATATTGCTTGTTGGCGGTGTCATGTCTTTTCTTGGTCTGGGGCAACTTGAGGATCCGCCCTTTACAATTAAAGATGCTGTCGTGGTAACGCTCTATCCGGGAGCGACGGCAACAGAAGTTGAAGAAGAAGTGACTTACCCGATTGAAAAAGCAATCCAAGCGCTTCCTTATGTGGATGAAATAGTCTCCGTAAGTACATCGGGGATGTCTCAGATAACAGTCAGTATTAAAGATACTAACGGCCCAGAAGTATTACCCCAAATATGGGATGAGCTGAGACGGAAAGTGGGGGATATGGTCTACCAGCTCCCGCCGGGTGTTCAGACGCCTCTAGTAAATGATGATTTCGGTGATGTATACGGTGTCATGCTGATGGCAACGGGCGATGGTTATAGCTACCAAGAGCTTTTGGATTATGTTGACTATGTTAAACGTGAACTGGAATTGGTCCCTGGAGTGGGGAAAGTGACACTGGCTGGGCAGCAAGATGAGCAAGTCTTTATCGAAGTGTCATTGAATAAACTTGCCGCTTTCCAGCTCGATCCTTCATTGGTTACTAGCTTACTAGATTCACAAAACATGGTTGTGGATTCGGGTAATATCCGCATTGATAATGAAAACTTAAAAATGCGACCAACAGGGACTTTTGATTCTGTTGAAAAGTTGGGTGATCTGATTATTCCTGGAGCATCGAAGGATAAGCAAATTTTCTTGAAAGATGTGGCGACTATCCATCGTGGATATCAGGATATTCCTAACCATCTTGTTTCTTTCAATCAAAGCCAAGCAATAAACCTCGGCCTTGCCTTTGCGGATGGGGTAAATGTCGTTGAAGTCGGCAAAGCCGTGAATGCCAAACTTGCAGACATAGACTATGCTCGCCCTGCAGGTATGCATATGGAGGTTATGTATAACCAGCCTTTGGAAGTCGATAAGTCGGTTCAAGATTTTGTTATGAACCTTCTCGCTGCAGTCGTGATCGTTATTATTGTTCTGCTGATCTTCATGGGTGTGAAAAGTGGTGTGCTTATTGGATTAATCTTGTTTCTGACCTGTTTAGGAACGTTTATTTTGATGAAGCAGGCAGGGATAGAGTTACAGCGAATATCTTTAGGTGCACTTATTATTGCCTTGGGTATGCTGGTGGATAATGCAATTGTCGTTGTCGAAGGGATACTGATCGGCAGGCAGAAAGGGCAAACAACGTTGGAGTCGGCTAAAAACATTGTTGGCCAGACAATGTGGCCACTGTTAGGCGCAACCATTATTGCTGTAACGGCTTTTGCACCGATTGGTCTTTCACCGGACTCAACCGGTGAATATGCTGGTTCTCTTTTTTGGGTATTACTATTTTCGCTAATTCTTTCATGGGTAACAGCAATTACGTTGACGCCTTTCTTTGCTAAGTTATTTTTTGGTGATAAAGCCCATAAAAGTGGTGATGTTGAACAAGCAGATCCCTACAAGGGTGCATTCTTTAACGGCTATAAGGCTTTGCTTGATCTATGCATGCGTTTTCGATGGGCAGCGATATTGTGTGTGGTAATCGCTTTTGCTATTTCAATTGTTGGTTTTAGCTATGTGAAGCAGTCTTTTTTCCCGTCTTCTACGACACCGATATTTTTGGTCGATGTGTGGTTACCTGAGGGGACAGATATACGAGCGACGCAATCAACCATTGAAGATATGGAAGATATCGCAACAAAAATAGAAGATATTGAGTTTGTATCCTCTTCTGTTGGTAAGGGCTTTCAGCGATTCATGCTGACTTACGAACCTCAGAAAAGTTATGCGGCATATGCGCAATTAGCAATTCGGACCTCTGAGTTTAATACGCTTGAGCCTGTTATGAAAACCTACCGTCGCCAAATTGAGGCTGAGTTTCCACAGGCACAATTTAAGTTCAAAAGGTTAGAAAACGGGCCTTCAACCGATGCAAAAATCGAAGCAAGGATCCAAGGGGCAGATCCGGATAAATTACGTGAGATTGCTGTTGAGGTAATGTCCATCCTTAACAATACACCCGGAACTGTCAACGTCCGCCATGACTGGCGGGAAAGATCGAAGTTTATAGAGCCGCAATTTAACGAGTTACAGGCTCGTCGATTAGGTATAACCAAAACAGATGTTGAGAATACCTTGAACCAAGCTTTTGCAGGTTTGAAAGTGGGCTTATATCGTGAAGGAACACATTTATTACCAATTATCTCACGTCTTCCTGATGAAGAACGTGTTGATATTAATTCTCTCGATAGTTTAAGGATTTGGAGTCCTGCACTTGCTACGTACGTGCCATTGCAACAGGCTGTGAGTGGTTTTGAAGTGAAGTTTGAAGATCCTATCATTCAACGTCGAGATAGGAAGAGGACATTGACCGTGTTCGCCGATGCCGACTTTGAATACGATATCTTGCCATCTGAATTGTTTGAAAAGATCCGTCCTCAGGTAGAAGCGATAGAGCTACCACATGGCTATGAATTATCTTGGGGAGGTGAGCACGAGTCATCAACTGATGCAGGTAATGCTTTATTCGCATCACTACCAATGGGCTTTGCAGTGATGTTTTTAATTACCGTTATGTTATTTAACTCGATACGTAAGCCATTAGTCATTTGGTGCAGTGTGCCACTGGCAATGATCGGTATAACGCTGGGATTGCTAGTGATGGGGACGCCTTTTGGTTTTATGGCGCTTCTTGCGATGTTAAGCCTGTCTGGCATGTTGCTGAAAAATGGCATTGTTTTGTTAGATCAAATAAACATCGATATTGCAGAGGGCAAAGAGCCTTTCCAGGCTGTATTTGAGTCAACGGTGAGCCGTGTCCGCCCTGTGTGTATGGCTGCAATTACGACGATACTCGGTATGTTGCCTTTGGTAACCGATGCCTTCTTCGAGTCTATGGCAGCAGTTATCATGTTCGGCCTTGGTGTTGCTACCATTTTGACGCTGCTCATAGTGCCTGTGATTTATATTATCTTCTTTAGAATACCTTACCGCAGCTATAAAACATTTTAGAAGCTAATAAGGCTAGATCTCTTTTCGATTTAGCCTTATTACATCGTATCTATCTGAAATCACTGATAACCAATTCACTCCAAAAAGTGCTTATTGCCGAGTTCAACTGCACCAACTTCTGTGAGGTCAATGAAGAGCTTGCTACTTTGGCCTAACCCCATTTGATCGGTCATATCGTTGGGCACTTCTATCAATTCAGCAACAGAGCCATGCTTCATATCTTGAATATCTTCAACAATGTACTTTTGTTGGTAAACTTCACTCATACTAATGTCCTTTAGAAATGATTTAATATAAGTATAGATATTGTTTTTACTCGCTCTCTGTTTATATGAAAAATAGCCTATCCATCCGAACCTACACCAAGCGCTTTAACTCTCATGTTCATGCCGGCTACCATCAATTGGTACTGCCAATCCAAGGCAATATCCATATCGATATGAACGGCTTTGTCGGTAGGGTGACTGTAGGCGAGTGTGTCGTTATCCCTAAAAGCGTTTTACATGGCTTTAATGCCGATGAGGCAGCACGGTTTATCGTTGCGGATCTCGATCAGCTTCCATCACATTTGATCAGTGATAAGTTGGCTGTTTTTCAAGTTTCCCCGCCTTTACTTAGTTTCATTCACTTTGTGGATAAGCAGCTCTTATTTCAGGTGGATAGTGAGGTTGAAGCTTCTATGTTGACTACCTTTGCCTTGCTGCTTAAGCAGCAGGAGTTGGCTCAGGCGTTAGATCCCCGTATTCATGCTGTACAGGTAATGATCAACGAACAACTTGCCGATTCGTTGACGATCAACTCGCTGGCAGAGGTGTCTTTTCTAAGCCCCACCCAGTTCAAAAAGTTGTTTAAGGAAAATATTGGTATGAGTCCGCTTAAGTACATTACAGAAAAACGAATGGAGAAAGCCAAGGCCTTACTGACTCATACCGATCTGCCGGTCCATTTGATTGCCGAGCGGGTAGGCTATAGTGACTTATCGGCTTTTAGCCGTCGGTTTTCGACATACTTTGGTATATCACCAAGAGAGTTTGCCCGTTGTTAATATCGTCTGTTTAGGCAATTATTACGTCTTTTCAGCAAAAGCAAGCCGTGGCTAATGGCCTATGATGTCTGCCAGTTATCAGTTGAACTTGGCAGAATCTAGTATGTTGCACAACCGCGTTAACCCATACCATCTGGGCATAATATCCATATTGTTTGCTTCGACCCTTTGGGGGACAACAGGAACGGTAGCCAGTTTAGCTCCAGAGATTAGCTCATTGGCCATAGGGGCTTTTTCTATGGGGGGCGGTGGGTTGCTTCAAGCGTTTATTGCCCGAAAACATTTACGAAGTGGTTTCAGGCAGATCTCGCGGCATAAGGGAAAACTTGTCGTTAGCGCTATTGCTTTAGCGATCTATCCGTTAGTTTTTTACTCTTCGATGCGTTTTGCCGGTGTCGCCATTGGTACTGTTATATCAATCGCAACGGCACCATTCTTTACGGTAATGCTTGAGTGTCTATTTAGCAAAGAAAAGACAGTCAGCAAAAAATGGTTAACAAGCTTTCTAGTTGGGACTGCTGGCATCTTGCTGTTGGTCTTTTCGGAATCATCTAGCTCGTCACATTTTGACAGTAATTTGAGGCTCATTGGCATCATATTGGGCCTAGTGGCGGGCATGTCTTATGCCATTTACTCATGGGTAGCCAAAACCATGATTGATGAAGGCGTTCCGTCGCAAGCGGCTCTTGGTAGTATCTTTGGTATTGGCGCCTTAATGCTGCTTCCAACGCTTCTCATCACCGGAGATAATCTACTATCTTCAACAACCAATGTCATGGTCATTGGATACATGGCATTGATTCCTATGGGACTCGGATACATCGCTTATGGTTTTGGGCTAAGGTTCGTAACAGCTAGCAGCGCAACTTTAATGACGCTTTTTGAACCTGTAGTCGCGGCAGGCCTGGCAGTCCTGATTGTCGGTGAATCTATCCCAGTGCTAGGGTGGTGTGGGATTGGCTTGATTCTGATTTGTTTATTGATGCAGGCTAGGGGGTGATTGGCTGGGAGTCATTTGACAGCCACTGATTACTTTGAGTGTCTAACATGCTGGATAATGTACCCAGCATGCTTTCATTGAATCTATTGAATCTTGCTATGGTGTCACTTCATTAGATACGGGTTGGGCTGTTTCGGGTAAGAACTCTTGATAGATCTCCTCGACCGTTTTCCCTTTTGTTTCTGGTAAGTAACGGTAGCAAATGTAAGCCAGCATTAGGCTAAATATGCCATAGATGAAGAAGGGAAAGCTGCCATTGAAGTGTTCCTGTAACCATGGGCTATCGTTCATCATTGGGAAAGTCTGGGCGACAATGACATTGGTAAACCAGAATAACAAGGTTGATTTCGACACGATACGGTTACGGTGAGAGTTAGGGCAAATCTCTGCGGCTATCACCCAGGGAAGTGGACCACAAGTGGAGCCGAAGACAAACAGGTACGTCATGATGACGGCCAATAACCATATACCCGTATTACTGGTTAATACAGCCAATCCAACCAAAATAATCGTAGCAGCGACAATGAGTGATCCCCAGATCATCATAGGTCGGCGGCCTAATTTATCGGCATTCTTTGCCGCGACAATAGCCGCAGAGAAACAGACGACGCCAATTAACACATTTTGGAAGAAGACATCTCCCCAGAGTGTTGTACCGCCATCACCAGTGCCAATACTGTTGAGTAAAACCGTCGTGTAGTAGATGATAACATTGATACCTGTTGCTTGGCTTAAACACGCTACGGCAATGGCCATCCACAATACTTTTCCAAGCCCCGCTTCATATATGCCTTTCTTCGATGTTGTGGTTCGGCTGATGTCCACTTCTATCTCATTCAAGATGACGGGGGCCTTTTCATCGCCATTTGCTTTGGCAAGGATAGCTTTGGCTTCAGCACTACGTTTTTGCTGTACCAGCCAGCGCGGCGACTCAGGTAAAAAAAATGCGGCAATGGCTAATACTGCTGCAGGGATCAGTTCACCGAAGAACATCCACCGCCAAGCGGTTTCAACTAGCCAGTCCAAACCTCGACCAGAGACAATGACATAGTTAACGAAGTAGGTACAAAGGATTCCGAAGGTGATCATGACTTGGTTAAATGAACCATAGAACCCTCTTTTGTCACTAGGGGAAATCTCTGAGAGGTAAACCGGGACAATCATTGATGATAGTCCCATCCCGAAACCGCCGACGATTCGATAGATAACAAGTTCCGAAAAGGTATCAGGCATGGAGGAGCCAATGGCACTGACTGCAAACAAGATAGCACTCAAGTGAAGAACCTTTTTACGGCCATATTTTTCACTTAGCGATGAAGCGATGCCTGCACCTGCCATACAGCCAATTAAGGCAGAGCTAACTCCCCAACCGACCATAGCAGGGGATAAATCGAAGTAGGCTGAAAAGTATTGTACAGCCCCTGAAATGACGGCGATATCGTAACCAAATAAAAGCCCTCCGACAGAACAGATGAGAGCCACCAGAAATCCATATTGCGATGCACTGAGTTTTTCCATAACTAACGTCTCCAAATGACTGGTATGTCGAGATAAATTGTTATGGATTGAGGTGGCTTGTCGGTAGCCAAATATTTGCAGGAAATGCGCAAATATTAGCAGGTTTCAATTTATGAGAGCGAGTTGTCTAATCATTACTCAGCGTTGGCCTTCAATATCTCGTTGATGGAGGCTTGGACCTTAATATGTATTGCTAGCTCTTCATCGGAAAAGCCGTCCAAAATATTTTGAATAGCGCGATAGTTCTGGACATCAAACTCCCGATGGTAGTTGTATACAATTGTTCCTCGTTGGGTTAGCTCAAACAACTGGTTGAGATTGTTGTCTGGGTGAGGAACTTTAATCAGAAGCTGTTTTTTTATCAGTTTATTGATGGTTTGTGAAATCGCGCTTTTCGACTTTCCCATTAAATTAGCGAGTTCGGTATTGGTGATACTTGGGTTATCACCAATAGCCTCAAGGGTATGGCACTCAACCATGAAAAGAACATCTTCAGTACCGTACTGGCGAGGTTTGCTCTCATAACGATGTATATGGTTGGCACTATCAATCAACTGAGTCAGTAAATGCTGAAACAGTTGTTCTCGTTTACCCTGTGGAGTTTGTCTATTACTCATTGTTCAAAAGTACCTTACACAAAAAACACTCCTCACCAATGTCGTGGCTTGGATCAATAAGATCTATATTATGCCAATAAGGAATTATTTATAAATAATTCGATATTTTGTGGCTAATAGGGGTATGCTAACCTATCTGTTTAGGTGCTTAACAGTTTATAAGATTCGCATCTCAAATTCTATTGTCATACTGCCTACGGAAAACTTTCAATGAAAAATGTGGTTAAAAGTAACGATCATCAAGTAATAATCGACCATGTTGGTATCGTGAACAAGAGGCTATCAATCTCAACCGAAGTGTTTGAGGCTCTGGGCTTTAAATCAGGCAAGGCGTCGAAACTCGATGTTGGCTTGAATGAACTGAACATTTGCCCAACCAATATTCACTATATGTTTGATAACTCGTACATTGAGGTTATAGAAACAACGGGTAAAGACTACCTTTTAGATCTATTGAACTCAGATTGTGCGATGCACATGTCACTCTTGGTTTCAAAGGACATTGCCAAAACGCATGAAAAGTTTTTAGGAAATGGAGTTGAAGTCAGTACGCCAATCACAAACTCAAGTCGTCCAGCTGATCACGGAGAGCTTAAAGGCACAGCAAGGTTTCAGTGGTTCCGGTTTATGAAGCCAATACTCGACAACAATGGCATGGTCGCCGTAATGCAGCACCACACGCCTGAACTCATTTTTCAGGAAAAAAGATACCAGCATGGCAATGGGGTGTATGCGATGGAAGCTATCTACGCCGACATCTCTGTGGCTCAGGCAGAAGAGTTAACCATGTTAAGCCACTATATGGATGGTGAGTTCACAACAGCAAATAGCATTCAGTCACTGCGCGTTGTTGACTGTGAACAGGTAAACCATGCCTTAGACATACAGCTTGATAAAAAGCGCAGCCCTTACGTTGGAGCTGCTTTTCTAACACATGATTTAGCCTTAACTAGGACTTATATTGAAAAGTCAGGATACAGTTTTATTGAGACAGATGATGCTATCTTTGTCGACGCTAGCAAAGAGATGAACTTATTTTTTGAGTTCAAAACAGCTTAAGTCATATATAAGGGATTGCTATGCACTTAGGATTTAAAGAGCTAGTCACTATCGGGCTAGGCCTGATTATCGGTGGTGGGGTAATTACAGTCACGGGCTACGGCATTGGCTATACGGATACCGGGGTTTCACTCGCATACCTTGTAGCTGGTTTAGCATTTATGTTCTCGATGATACCAACACTCATAGTTGGTTTAACCATTCCTCGAACAAGCTTTTCATACACGGTGACCAAAGAATTAATGTCACCTTTCGTTGGAGGTATGTTCCTTTGGATATTCTTTATTGGCCGGATCATAATGGCATTTTTTGGTATTGCATTTGCCAGTTATGTCACCTCGATTTTTCCTAGCCTTAATGCGACATACGTTGCTGTGGCCGCAGTGACGCTCTTCTATGCAATTAATCTGTTTGGTGCTCGCTCAGCGACAAATATTCAGAAAGTGCTAAACATTGTATTGATCTTGGCTCTCGTCTCATTCTCTGTGCTTGGCACCATGAAACTCCAACCCGATGCATTGACCGCTGAACGCCTCTTTCCTAACGGAAGTGATGGATTTATTTCAGCCGTAACACTTTTGATGTTCTCTATGGGAGGTGGACTTGTTTTGCTAGAGTTTGGTGGGATGGTTAAAGAACCACAGAAGGTGTTGTTGAAAGCGATATTAACTGTCACCGCAATTGCTACCATACTCTTTGCGTTTATTGGCCTTGCGGGTTCAGGCGTGTTGCCATACGAAGAAGTTGCCAATAAGCCAATGACCTATGCCGCGAAAACCATTTTTGCAAACGAGGCTGGCGTACTGTTCTTTGTTTTTGCTGGTGCATTAATGGCACTAGCAACCACAATCAACTCATCATATATGTGGTATTGCAACACAATGATTAAAGGGTGCGAGGATGGTTGGTTCCCAACGTTCCTTGCTAAAAAGAATCGGTTCGACACCCCATATGTTTTGCTAACCATTTTTTGGCTTATTGGCATAGTACCTATCATTCTTGGTATGGATATTGGTGTATTGGTTCGAGTCGCAACAGGTCTGGCATTGCTGTTTTTTGCTATCCCTAATTTCGCCTTACTCGGGTTGCCAAATAAGTACCCAGAAGAGTGGCAGCAATCACGTTTCTACATCAAAAGTAAATTTGTATTGGTAACACTGACATTAGTTTGTAATGCAGTATTCATTGGATTGATCTTCAAAAGCTTCGCTAGCTTTAGCTCAACTATCCTAGCAATAATCGCAGCTTCTGTTTTGATTGGGGTAGTTTATGTATATTTTAAAAATAAACAGATGAAGTCGATCGCGCTAGAGCCTGCAACACAAAACTAAGATTAAATGCGTCACTAGAATATGTGCGTTTAAATTGCGTTAAATACTCATTAGAAACTGTCAACAGTGACCATCTAAGCTTGTTTCAGCCAGATTTGGCTGAAACAAGCTTGCCTTATGGAGAACTACATTCAAGCTAGTTACTCTGATTATTAGGCTTTCATTGCTCTTTAGAACCCACTCCTCCTAATACAGCCTCACCCTTTTACATTCGTAAACAATGTAAATTTCATGCCAATGAAAACGATTATCAATTATGTTGTGCAGCATAAGATAGTCACTATACGTTTAATTGACCATGCTATTGAAAAGTAAAGCAGTTCAACTTTGGGCCCGGCGCCTGCATATCTATGTGTCTATGGCGCTGCTGCTGGTTGTGTTGTTTTTTTCGGTAACAGGAATAACGCTCAATCGCCCTGAATTATTTGTAAAGAGTCAGCCGACAGTAGAGTCGTTGACCTTGGCACTGCCGAACTCTTTGATGAACAGTGGCAGTAGGGCTTTTGTTCCGGATGAGCAGGCTTTGCTTGAGTTCCTAGATACCAATGCTGCTATTTCAGGAACGCCTTCAGCGATGGAAGTCTTTACCGAGGTTGAAGATGGCGAATTGCTCGAGGGTGAGATCGC
The DNA here is from genome assembly GCF_014349205.1 of Photobacterium sp. BZF1. Classification (NCBI taxonomy): domain Bacteria; kingdom Pseudomonadati; phylum Pseudomonadota; class Gammaproteobacteria; order Vibrionales; family Vibrionaceae; genus Photobacterium; species Photobacterium sp. BZF1. The sequence continues at coordinate 39,965 of NZ_JACSOF010000030.1, read as the reverse complement.
CCTCGATTACAAAGGCCCTGGCTACAACACAACAGTGTTTATTGATTTGCTCAATCAGCAAGCCGAAATCGAAAAAAACCATTACGGCATAGTCGCTGTATTGAATGACCTGCACAAAGGAAGAAACAGTGGTGAGGTCTGGAAGTGGTTTATTGATATTACCGCTTTGTTGATGGTCTTTTTTGTGCTTACCGGTGTATGCCTGCTGCTACCGAAAAAGAAAACATTGAACACTTCAATGAAATGGATGGCTCTTGGCTCGCTGACCACGTTATTTATTTTTATTTTCGCCGTGCCTTAACCGGCAATTTAACAAGGAACACCCATGAATGCTTTTGCTAAATCGCTAGCCAGTTTGACTTTGGCTTTCCCGATTGCATTTACGGCTATCGCCAAACCTATCCCTGAAACGGCAACAATGGAGGTGGAGTTTCAATTACCAAAGATTGATACCGCCATGTACGCCCGGCCATATGTTGCTGTTTGGATTGAAGACAGTAAGCGTAAACCAGTAAGAACAGTCCAGTTGTGGGTTGGTAAAGACGAATGGCTGAAAGATTTGCGCAGCTGGTGGCGTAAGGTTGGTCGTTATGATCGTGAGTTGGTTGATGCTGTTACATCGGCAACTCGGCCTGCCGGAGAATACCGTTTTGTTTGGGATGGATTAGATGATAACGGAAAACGAGTAGAGCAGGGTGAATATACCTTCTATGTCGAAGTCGTTCGTGAGCACGGTGGTCGTAATTATCTGCGAGAGAAAATGACACTGGCTGAAGCCGACTTTACCCAGCACCTCAAGCCGACTGAAGAAACTGGTGATATCCGCATTCAGTATTCAGTGAAATAAAAGATTCAATATAATTCGAGAATTATAAAATGATTAAACGTTCACAATTTAAGGCAGCGACGGTTGCTTGCGTCTTGCTTGCTGGAATGGCAGTCAGTGCGACTGCCAATGCCCACCCGCGTTGGATTCTACCATCCCATTTTACCGTTTCTAAAGAAGGCGGTGATTGGCTTACCTTTGACGTGACCGCGTCACATGGCACGTTTGTGTTCGACAAGCCAGCAGGCAGTGAAACAGGACAGATCGTCATGCCTGATGGTCGAATTCAATATCCGTCTTATGTCACTAAGGGGAAACGCCGCTCTATCTTTGATTTTTACTTCGAAGAAGAGGGCACCCACAAGGTCCGCGTCAATAATGTTCCTTCTTACTACACCCAGTACAAGGCTGGCCGTCGTGATACCGTGAAGTGGGTTAAGGCGCACAAAGCTGAACGCGATCAAGTGCTGCCAAAGAAGTCGCGCGATGTGGTCACTCAATTGAGCTATACACGTGCAGAAACATACGTCACAGTCGGAAAGCCATCAGAGAAAGCATTTGAGCTTGAAGGTAAATACCTTGAACTTGTCCCTCTTACCCATCCTGCCGACATCGTTGAAGGTGAGGAAGTCACCTTTCAGTTTTTCTTCAACGGCGAACCGCAGCAGGGCGTGACGGCGGAAATCACCCGAGAAGGGACACTTTACCGTAACCACCAAGAACAAATCGACGTGGTAAGTGATGAACAAGGGATGGTGAGTTTCGTACCTGAACATGCAGGCCGTTGGTTGCTAAAAGCAAACTACAAAGGCGAGCTTGAAAACAACGCCCTTGCCGATCGTGCCAGTGTCAATGTCCACCTGACGTTTGAGGCTGTACTGCAATAAAAATGGCTTTTGACCTGAACACACTTCAATGAAGCATTCCAAATGGCCTGTATTCCGTGGCGGGCCATTCTTTTCAAGATGAGATAGTAATGAATCAATTTACTAAAAACCTATTGGTAGGTTCGGTATTTGCGGCCGGCGTATTGAACGCAAGCAGTGTATATGCCCATTTTCCCCTGATGAGTTGCTGGCTGGAAGCAGAGAAGGTGGTTTGCCAAGCCGGATACAGTGATGGTAGTGAAGCTGTGGACTATGCGGTTGAGATGTTCGATTACGATGATAATTTAATAGCCCGCTCAATCACTGATAAACGCTCTATCGCTGAATTCGAAATGCCTGAAGACGATTTTTATTTGGTTTTCGACGCTGGACATGAAAGCCCTGTTGAAGTTGATGTTGTCGAGATTGAAGAGAAATGATCACTGAATCGGTAAAAGCAGATGATGGTGGTACGGAAGGTAAATGGGTCGCGCTGGCGATTGCCGTTATCCTGGTGGTAGCCTTTTTTACCTTGCCTTATCACCAAGCGGGGAAGGTGGTAGACAAGATTGAGAGTTATCAGGTTTCAATCAACGATATACCGTCTTCACAATTGGCCATGCTTGCGGAACTTCGTTTAGCACATGAAGAAATCCGCAATGTATTCCAGGATAACCTCGATGCTCTCGACATTACTCAGGCTTCCGAACATGACATGTCTAGTTCGCAGTGGCCTTTGGTCGATGAGCTTGAGTCTCTCTGGCTTCCCCCATTTATCAAGGATAAAAGCTGGCAGCACAAAGGGCGTCACCAGTGGGAAATGGTGGCAGATGGCGTTTACTTGGGTGTGCCGCAGGAGCTAGGCCCAAATCAAGAAAATACTGCCATTGTTCTAATCAGTACTGAGATTGAACCTATTATCTGGTTCAAATCACCGCCAGTTGACATTGCTTATGAAACACCTTCTTCGTTTACCTCTTCTACATTGGCTAAGCTTGGCTGGTCTCAAGTCTTTTTCCCAGACAGTAAACAACGTCACTCACACTAAATAGCAATCCACTGACTATTTGGAAAATAAATGAAAACTACACACCTAACCTTTAAAGGGCTTCTTTGCAGTGCAATGATGCTCGCGCTCTCAACACATGTTTATGCGGCTGAAAAGCTCAATATTGGTATCACGCTGCAACCTTACTATAGCTATGTCAAAGCTGTAGTTGGTGACAAAGCTAACATCGTTCCACTTGTCGATGCCGGTTTTAATCCTCACAACTACCAACCACAGCCTAATGATCTCCGTCGTTTGAAGAAGATTGACATAATCGTGGTCAATGGTATTGGCCATGACGATTTCGCTCTGAAGGTCATTGCCGCTGCAAACCGTGATGATTTGGTCGTTATCGAGGCGAACAAAGATGTTCCTCTGCTGCCAGCCATGGGTCAGTCAGTGGGAGAGGGGGCCGTTAACCCTCATACTTTCGTTGGGCTTTCTACCACTATCCAGAAGGTCTACACCATTGCCAATGAACTATCGAAATTAGATCCGGAGAATGCCCGTTTCTATCGCAGCAATGCCAGAAAGTACTCTCTTGCTTTCCGTAAGTTAAAACATGAGGCCATGGTCGAGCTTGGTGATCTGGACACCAGCGGTATGGTTGTTGCCACAACCCACAATGCCTATGGTTATTTGCTGCAGGAGTTCGGCGTAGATGTTGCAGCAGTCATCGAGCCTGCCCACGGTGTCGAGCCAAGTGCTAGCCAGCTGCAGGAGACTATTGCGAAGATCCGCCAATCAGGTATCGATGTGTTGTTTTATGAACTGAACATGCCTAACCGCTATGTCGACACCATTGAGGAAGCCACCGGTGTTCAGCTTTATCGTTTTTCACACATGACGCATGGTCCGTACGAAGCAGGCAAGGTCGAAAAGGAAATGAAAGAAAACCTCGACACCTTAATCGAAGCGATGCAGTTTGTCGCCAAAAGGAAGGTGAGTTAATGGCCGGCCCGAGTATTTCGCTGAAAAATGTCAACCTGCAGTATGGCGACAACCAAATTCTCCATGAAATCAATCATCAGTTTGAAGCCGGTCAGTGCCATGTTGTGATGGGCCCTAATGGTGGTGGCAAAACGTCTTTATTGCGTTCGATATTGGGGCTGACACCATTTACCGGCAATATTGATATTCACTGGTCAGGTCGCAAAGGGAAAGTCGGCTATGTTCCTCAAAAAGCCGTGTTCGAGTCGAGCTTACCGTTAACTGTGATGGACTTTATTTTACTTAACCAAAGTCGCACGCCGCTGTTTTGGTCTCGTTGGCGGAACCTATCCAAGCAGCGCAGTTTTGCCCTCGAACAGCTTGAGCGCGTCGGTATGGTCGAACGTGCCGAGCGCAGAATGGGGCAGTTGTCAGGCGGTGAGCAACAGCGTGTCCTGTTTGCGCAGGCCTTGCTGGATAACCCTGATCTACTGGTGTTGGACGAACCAACTACCGGCATGGATGAGCAGGGGGTTCGCTACCTTGAGTCCCTAATTATGGAACTTGTCACCGAAGGTAAAACCCTGCTGGCTGTACATCACGATGTCTCTGCGGTTAGACGCCTGCAGGCTAGGGTCCACGTGGTGAACCGCCAGCTTGTTGATAGCGGTTCTGTGCAGGAGGTTTTGACTCCTGAAAAAGTAGAAAGGCTTTTTAATCACTATTCCTGTTCGAATGTTGATGTGATAAAGAAACAAGGTAAAGCAGCATGATGGATTCAATACGCCAATTGGCACTTGCTGGGGTTGAAGCCGGATGGCTGAGCGAGAGCTTTTCGTATGCGTTTTTGGTCAATGCCGTTGTTGCAGCATTGCTAGTAGGCCCTTTGCTTGGTGGTTTAGGAACGTTAGTTATTGCCAAGCGTTTGGCATTCTTTTCAGAAGCTGTAGGCCATGCCGCCCTAACCGGAATTGCGCTGGGTGTGCTGTTGGGTGAACCGCCCGAGAACCCGATTATTGGATTGTTCTGCTTCTGCATGGTGTTTGCACTGATGCTTCATTTTGTCAGAAACCGTACGAATGTACCTTATGATACCTTGGTTGGCGTTTTTTTGGCCTTGGCGCTTGCGGTAGGTGCTGCAATGCTGATGTATGTCGCGCGGAAAATTAACATCCACATGCTTGAAAATGTATTGTTTGGTTCGATCTTAACGGTCACCGATCAAGATATTTTGATTCTGGCACTGAGTTGTTTGTTGATCATCTTAGTCCTCATTCCGACCTTCAACCGAATCCTACTTACTTGCATTAGCCCTGATATAGCAAGGGTGCGTGGTCATGCAACGCACTTTTATGATTACCTGTTTGTCATGATGATCACCTTGGTAACGATTGCGTCAGTGAAGATTATCGGTGCCGTACTTGTTGGCGCGCTATTGCTGATCCCAGGCGCGACTGCCCGCCTGATGACGAAGAACATGGGAGATTTTGTTCTGGTTTCAGCTTTACTGGCAACGGTGAGTTGTTTGGTTGGGACGATTTTGCCAATGGAATTAGAGGTGCCGGTTCCATCAGGCGCTGCGATTATTATTGTCTCGGCTTTCTTCTTCCTGGTAGCGACAAGCTATCGAATTGTACGTAAAAGCTAGTATAGATATGGAATTTGCAATGAATAAAAAGGCGATGAAAGCAATTCGTTTGCTTGGTGTTTGCTCTGTAATGTTCACGGCGACAATCGCGGAGGCAAAAGATATCCTGACCGCGACACCTGTGACATATATGGTTTCGTCCGAGTTGACCAAGGGAACGGGGTTATCCACTCAATATCTGCCGCCAAAGCGTTATGGAATGATGCGTTTGCCCAACTGGTTTACCAGTAAAGGGGCAGAAAGTACGGCTGAGTTAGCAACAGAGGCTACGGCTGTTGTGACTATTGGTGCAGTATGGCCTCAGGATCCTCTTTATGTGCATGCAAGGAGAGGTAACATCAGAATTGTTGAGATTGATGCTTCTCAATCCATTTCACCAAGGGCGCAGGGTGTCGCTGCCCTTCGGTTAGATAACGGTATGATATCGCCATTTACATGGCTAAACCCTTCCAACCTGACTCGTATGGCGGCGATTGTCAGCCAGGACTTGCAGCAGCTATGGCCTGAGCATGCCACCAAGATTGCCGAGAATCAGCAGCAATTAATGGTTAACATCCGTGCATTGACCAATAGGCAACAGGCCAGCTTGTTTGAAGCCGAAGTAGATTCTGTAATTCTGATGTCACAAGAGTTAGAAGATTTTGCTTCAGGAAACCAACTTTTTATAGTTGGGCGTTATACCAAGGCTGAGTTAGACTGGAGTCAGCAAGACAAACAAGATTTGATCGCGACATTGCAAACTGAACCCAACGTTTGGATTTTAACGACTCGGAAATTGAGTAAATCCTTGCTCGAACAATTACCCAATCCTAACAGGGTGATGATCATCGACCCTATCGACAGGTGGGGGAGCAAAGGTATAGATTCATCCGACCCATTATCTCGGTGGGAAATAAAAATATAACGATATTAACGGCCCAAAATTTTTGTTTTGGGCCTACTTAAATAGCCAATAGCCAATAGCCAATAGCCATTCATCTAATTCGTCGGTAAAGGAATAGTCCTCATTAATCTGTCTATCCCGCGATTGGCAGTAAAAAACAATTCTAATTCAACCATGATGCCGGGGTTAGCTTTATACTGAAACTCATGCTGGAAATCGAGTTCAGGGGTAACCGTCATATATAACCAATTGCTATACAGACGATGGGTCCAAGCAACTTCTAACCACGAATTTGTTATGGAGTAATTAGGTGTTGAGTCCGCACTGATACCAATTGAATACCTCAACAAATTATCACTGTTAATCCTATCGAAAATCTCTGCTTGCTGGACGAATTCCCAGTTGTCATCATCATCTAAATATTGAGCGCTTGAGCCCAGCTTTAAAATGGTTGTTGGATCTTCAGGTAATGAAAAATAGAAGTCTAGTTCGGTCAGCGCACCTGGACCTCTGGATTCGAAATAAAATATTTCCTGTTTGATACGGCTAGTCCAAGTATGGCTGAGCTTATCGACACGCCTTAAATCGGCACGTGCAAATGGGTCGAGAGGAAGCTTAATTTTTAAACCTAGGTCAAGGTTAGTTTTCCATTTACCCAATTGTTGCCCCTGCAGGCGAAACCCACCTAAAGCGCCAGATAGACCGTCATCTGAACGGTTACTGATACCACGCTGCTTATCTTCTAGTCGGTCAAAGTCTGAGGGGTCTGTATCGAGAATAATCTTCCAGTTTTTCTCTGTATGGGGAAGATCTATCTTGAGCTTTACACTGGCGTCAGGGTCAAAATACTCCCTGTGGGTATAACGGCCTTTGAGTTTGATTTTAAGGTAGCTGTTATTGAGCATTGGCAGTTCATCATCGTCTTTTGAGATAAAGTGATCGATGGATGAGCTGTAGTCGTGCACTGAGTCAGAGATAAAATCCTGCGTGTCGTCGACCCAATCCACAAAGGTTTCTTCGTCATTAAGGTCAGAATGTATTCTGTCGTAATGAATATCGTAGGCCTCTTCTTTTACTTCACCGGCAAAGAGATAACACGGGGTGAGTAAAATGGCGCAAGAGATAGCCATAAAGGATAGGGGCTTGCGCATGTAATCAAAGAGATTTGAATACTGCCACATCCCATTTCTCCCATAACTACATGATGAATATGAACTTATTTATATAGCTAAGTATAGACTGCGGAGTAATTGATTACAGACTATGAGTGTTGATTTATTAAAATGAGATCTAATTCTAAAAAATAAAAACAAAATAACCTGTAGGTTATATATGTAGGCTGTTCGATTGAGCTGAAATTTATATAAAACATAAGTTTAGTATAGAGAATATTTTGTTACACATGATTTTCCTATTAATGAATAAATTAAACATCTTCAGCTACACTTTAGGTGTCTAGATTGATTAACACCTCTGGCTAATAATTTGGAGAAGCTGATGGATAGTGTCGATGTTGAAGGGATCAAAAGGGATGTGTCACATAAAGTTGTTGATATCTTTGAATCATTTGAGGAGGACAATAACCGCTTACCCACAATGGAAGAGTTCAGGCAGCTATTTAACAATGAAGCAGATCAGTACATTGGCCCTAGTGAAACGTTGAGGGTTAAGCCTGGCAGCGTGTTGCATGACAAGTTACAGGAGCGGGAGCAAAAGCTCTGGCGAGCGGTTAACGAACTCGAAGCAGAACAACGATTTCTTCGCTCTGAAACTTATTAGCAAAGTGAGTTGGCTCTAAAGGGTAGGAATGTTGCTTATGGTGAGTTAGTGGTAATTATCTTTTCACGGGTAGTTACCACTTTTTTTCTTTATTACTGCAGCTTTTTCGCTCGTAAAGCCTGTGAGACATTTGAGCGAGGGCTAATGTTCAGTGCATCGCTAATCATCCAGCCCGCTTGTGCTATTTTTTCTAGTTCTAAGCCAGTTTCAATTCCGAGTTGCTGGCAAAGATAGACAACATCCTCTGTTGCAACATTACCACTAGCGCCTAGTGCGTAAGGACATCCTCCCAAGCCTGCAACGCTGGCATCGACAGTGCTAATTCCCATCGACAGGGCTTGATAGATATTAGGCAGGGCTTGGCCCCAAGTATTATGAAAGTGAACCGCTATTCGGTTGTTGGGGATATGGTTCTGAATTGTCTCTATAAGCTTGGCTACTTTTAGGGGGGTGCCTGTGCCGATAGTATCGCCCAATGACACTTCATAGCAGCCCATATCAATAAGTGTCCTCGCGACCTCCAAAACCTGAGTTGTATCGGTTGGACCATCATAAGGACAATCTATAACGCAGGATAAGTAGCCTCTCACGGGTATATTATGGAGTTGCGCTAAAGCCATAACGGGTTCAAAACGTTTGAGGCTTTCTGTGATTGAACAATTGATGTTGTGCTGGCTAAATCCTTCTGATGCTGAACCAAAAATGGCAACTTCATCGGCCTGAGCACTCAGGGCCATTTCGAATCCTTGAATATTGGGGGTGAGTGCCGAGTAGGTAATATTATCTTGCCGTGCTATGGCTCGCATGACATTCAGAGAATCTGCCATTTGCGGTACTCGCTTGGCTGAGACAAACGAACCCGCTTCTATGTGTTTAAGCCCTGACAGGGAAAGTAAGTTGATGAAGTCCACTTTGGTCTGTGTCGGTAAGGAGGACTCGTTTTGCAGACCATCACGAGCACCCACTTCAAAGAGAGTAACTCTATCTGGAAAGTCGCTTGAACAATCGGGCCGTCTAATCATGAGGGGGTATCCAGTTAGGCTTACGCTTTTGCAAAAAAGCCGATAATCCTTCTTGCCCTTCAGGCGAGACTCTCAGTTCAGCAATAATCTTAGAAGTCTGTTGTCTCAGAGATTCATCCAAGAAAGTAGATTCACAAAGGTGACAAAGCGCCTTAGCTTCCCTGACGGCGTTGGGACTATTTCGAGAAATTTGTTTGAGGAGTGCCTCTAGGCATGGGTTTAATGCCTGAGGTGTCAAAACGAGTTTATGGACAATATTTAGCTCTTTTGCTTGATAAGCACTAATGAGCTCTGCCGTTAGCATGTAACGTCTTGCATGCCGCTGGCCCATTGCACGACACACATAAGGACCAATTGTCGCGGGTACTAAGCCAAGTTTTACTTCACTAAGACAAAACGTTGTCTCTTTGCTGGCAATAGCGATATCACAACAACATATCAATCCAAGAGCGCCGCCAAACGCAGCTCCCTGTACTAAGGCAATGGTGGGTATGGGTAATGTATCTAATTGGTGTAATAGCTCGGCAAGGTTTTCTGCATCTTTGATGTTTTCTTCCATGCTGAATTCGGCAAGAGACTGCATCCAGTTGAGATCAGCTCCTGCACTAAAGTGTGTCCCGTTGGCTCGTAAGACAAGTGCTCTGGCATCTTTGTCTTGTTTTAACTGGTTGAGAAGCGTTAACAAATGCTCAATGATATGGCTGTCGAAGGCATTTTTCTTTTCAGGCCGATTTAAGGTAATAGTCGCGATACCGTTTTCATCAATATGAAACAGTAAATCTTGCTGTTGGGTGGTGGGACTAGTGCTTGAGCTATTACTGATAATTTGATTCATAAACTTGCCTCGCACTTCATTTATAGCCCTACATTCTGAAGATACCAAAAGTACTTTCACCTATCGGTGCTCTTTGGCTTGCATGCAATGCCATACCGACAACATGACGTGTGTCTCTCGGGTCAATAATGCCATCATCCCAAAGTCTGGCACTGGCATAATAGGGAGAGCCTTGCTGTTCATAGAGATCGCGAATAGGCTGCTTGAATGCTTCCTCTTCTTTGCGAGTCCAATGCTCACCTTGTCGTTGTTTGTTATCCCGGTTAACTTGCGCTAATACGCCTGCCGCTTGTTCTCCGCCCATTACCGATATTCGCGCATTTGGCCACATCCACATCATAGTCGGGCTATACGCCCGGCCGCACATGCCATAGTTGCCCGCACCATAAGAACCACCAATAATGACGGTGAATTTAGGGACATCAGCACATGCAACCGCCATAACCATCTTGGCACCGTGCTTGGCTATTCCTTCGGACTCACATTTCTTGCCCACCATAAATCCGGTGATGTTTTGCAAAAATAACAGTGGGACCTTTCGCTTGCAGCATAACCCGATGAAATGCGCCCCTTTCTGGGCGGACTCTGAGAACAGGATACCGTTATTGGCTACGATCCCGACTTTCTGACCGTAGATGCTGGCAAACCCACAGACCAAAGTTGTTCCATACAGGGCCTTGAATTCATCGAAAGCTGAGTCATCGACAACTCGGGCGATAACCTCTCTGATGTTAAATGGCGTGCGTAAATCAGTGCCGACGATCCCGAACATTTCGTCTGCGGGATAACGGGGAGCGGGTGCCGTCTGATCTAATACAGAAAATGATGAAAGGGCACAGCTTTCAATGGCTTGTCTTGCCAGTTCTAGTGCATGTTGTTCATCATTGGCAAAGTAATCGGCAACACCTGATGTCTTGCAGTGTACATAAGCCCCACCGAGCTCCTCGGCGGTAACGACTTCTCCCGTGGCCGCTTTGACCAGTGGTGGGCCGGCAAGGAAAATAGTGCCTTGTTCTTTGATGATGATAGAGACATCGGCCATTGCAGGGACATAAGCCCCGCCTGCAGTACAGGAGCCCATCACTACCGCTATTTGTGGAATGCCTTTCGCGGACATTCTGGCTTGGTTATAGAAGATACGACCAAAATGGTCACGGTCGGGGAAGACATCGGCTTGGTGGGGAAGGTTAGCCCCGCCAGAGTCGACAAGGTAGATGCAAGGTAGGTGGCAGCGTTCGGCTATCTCTTGGGCTCGGAGGTGTTTCTTTACTGTCAGTGGGTAGTAAGTTCCTCCTTTTACCGAAGGATCATTGGCGACCACCATGCATTCAATACCTTCAATGCGTCCGATGCCAGCGACAACGCCCGCACAGGGAATAGGTTCAGAATAGACATCCCATGCTGCAAATTGACCGACTTCCAGAAACTCACTGTTGGCATCCAGCAGTGATTTAATCCGAGACCTTACGGGCTGTTTGCCTTTTTCTTGTTGTTTTTTATGTGCGTTGGCACCCCCGCCAAGTTTTATGGCTTCAATGTTTGTCTGCAGTTTATCGACAACTTCGGCCATGTTTTTGTAGTTGTTAGCGAAAAAAGTATCGTCTCGATTGACTGTCGACTTAATTATTGCCATTTCCTTTCCTTATTTGGATTCCTCAAAAAGCTCACGTCCAATCAGCATTCTGCGTATCTCTGATGTACCGGCCCCGATTTCGTAGAGCTTGGCATCACGCAGCAGGCGGCCTGCTGGAAACTCATTGATGTAGCCGTTTCCGCCGAGTAATTGAATAGTGTCTAACGCAAGTTGGGTGGCCAATTCAGCCGCATACAAAATGACACCGGCAGCATCTTTGCGGGTCGCTTCACCGCGATCACAAGCTTTAGCAACGGTATAGACATAGGCGCGAGCAGCATTGGTGCGGGTATACATGTCTGCGACTTTGGCTTGGACTAACTGGAACTCACCGATCGAACGGCCAAATTGCTTTCTGTCGTGTACATAAGGCAGAACAAGGTCCATACAGGCTCGCATAATTCCAAGCGGACCGGCAGCGAGCACGACTCGCTCGTAATCCAACCCACTCATTAGGACTTGCACACCTTTGTTGATTTCGCCGAGTAAGTTTGCTTCCGGGACAATGCAGTCATTGAAAACTAACTCACAGGTGTTGGAGCCCCGCATACCGAGTTTGTCGAGCTTTTGGGCATGGCTGAATCCTGGGAGTTGTTTCTCTATGATAAAGGCCGAAATACCGTGTGAACCTTTATCAGGTTCGGTTTTGGCATAGACAACAACCGTATCGGCATCGGGACCATTGGTGATCCACATTTTGCTACCGTTAAGAACGAAATGACCATCTTTGTACTCAGCCCGAAGCTGCATACTCACCACATCCGAGCCTGCATTAGGTTCGCTCATTGCAAGCGCGCCGATATGCTCACCACTGATTAGTTTTGGCAGGTACTTGTTTTTTTGCTCGCCGGTACCATGACGGAATATCTGGTTGACGCAAAGATTGGAGTGGGCGCCATAGCTAAGCCCGACAGAAGCTGAGGCGCGGCTGATTTCTTCCATCGCAATAACATGGGCAAGGTAACCCATATCAGCGCCACCATATTCCTCACTCACGGTAACACCCAGCAAACCCATTTCACCCATTAACGGCCAGAGGTGATTGGGAAACTGATTGTCTTTATCTATATCCGTGGCAAGAGGGAGAATAGCGTGTTCTGCAAAGCCATTAACTTGCTCACGGAGCATGTCAATGGTCTCACCTAGGCCATAATTTAAAGGGGTGAAGCTATCTTTCATAAGCGCTCCAGTTATTGAGTCTTGGCTCGTATTACTTGCCTGTGGATTGGGACTTTAATGCTTGGTGGCATCTGTCTTTGGCAATTTGCAATTCGGTCATCACGACATTGATATCTTCGAGTTGTCGTTGGAGGGCAGCTTGTTTGGTATCAATGATAATAAGCATTTTGTTGAGCTGTGATGAGCTTTGATTGGTATCGTATAAATCAAACAGCTCCCTTATTTCTGCTAAGGAAAACCCCAATCTTTTGCCGCGCAAAATGAGCTTGAGCCGTATTTTGTCTCGGCGTTGGTAAACCCGTGTACTGCCTTGTCGTTGGGGTTGAAGTAATCCCACATCTTCATAGAAACGGATGCTTCTGGTGGTGATGTCAAATTCTCTGGCTAACTCGCTTATTTTGAACGTTTCCACCTTGCTTTGCCCCCAATGTTAGGTAATGGCTTCACAGCTGCAATGTGTATTAGATTTGTTTCTTAACGTTTACGTAAATGTTAGTGCTATGCTTACGTAAACGTCAAGAAATCGCCTGCAGAGATAAAGCACACCAAGAGGGCTTTGTTATGAGTAAGGAAGTGTGGGTCATCGCCGCAAACCGTACACCGATTGGTAGTTTTCAAGGAGAGCTATCGTCACTAAGTGCTTCCGAGCTGGGTAGTGTCGCCATTAAAGGCGCATTACAGCATTCCGGTCTTTCGGCAGAAATGATTGATGAAGTATTAATGGGTCATGTGTTGCTCGCCGGTTGTGGTCAGGCACCAGCAAGACAAGCAGCGATAAAAGCGGGTATCCCCGAAAATATCGGCTGTACCACCATCAACAAGGTGTGTGGCTCTGGAATGAAAAGCGTGATGTTGGCCCATGATGCAATTTTGGTTGGGACCAATCAAACCGTTGTAGCGGGTGGTATGGAGAGTATGAGCAATGCCCCATACCTACAAAGCAAAATCCGCTCAGGTTTGCGTTTGGGCCACAGTACCTTGCACGATCATATGTTCCTCGATGGTTTGCAAGATGCCTATGAAGGGGATTTGATGGGGGTCTACGCCCAGAAAATTGCCGATGAGCGTCATTACACCCGCCAGAGTATGGACAAATGGGCGGTTAAATCTGTTGAGAGAGCTTTGATTGCCCAAGAGCAAGGATGGTTTGAAAGTGAAATCATCCCTGTAAAGGTAGAGAACCCGAGGGGGGATGTCGTTGTTAGCCGTGACGAACATCCGAACGAAATTAACCTGACCAAGCTACCAGTATTACGCCCAGCCTTTGCTGAAGGAGGGACTGTCACTGCGGGAAACTCCAGCTCTATTTCCGATGGTGCTGCCGCACTTATCCTGATGGATGGCGACCTTGCAAGGCAACAAGGGCATAAGCCTTTAGCTGTCATTACGGCCCATGCCAGCCATGCCCGTACGCCATCTGAATTTACAATCGCACCTGTGTACGCCATCCGCCAGTTACTGGATAAATTAACATGGTCGCCAGATCAAGTTGATAGCTGGGAATTAAATGAAGCCTTTGCGGTTGTGACTCAAATCGCCACCAAAGAATTAGGCATTGACCCCGAGCGTGTCAACCCTGATGGCGGAGCATGTGCATTAGGGCATCCTATTGGTGCGAGCGGGGCAAGAATTATCGTTACTTTAATCCACCGTTTGAACCGCTTGCACAAGAGTATTGGGCGACCGGTACGAGGGATTGCTTCGTGCTGTATTGGTGGCGGAGAGGCGACGGCTATTGCGATTGAGGTTGGTAATACTCAATAAGTGAGGAGCAGATATGAGCGATGCAAATCTAATTTCTCCTGTTCCGCTGTATATCAACGGAGAATTCATCAATTCGTCTTCCAGCCTATGGATAGAGGTGACGGATCCTGCGACAAATGACGTGATCGCCAATGTCCCGTGTTCTACTGAGCCTGAACTAGAGTCAGCGATTGCTAGTGCAGGTGAAACCTTCGAACAATGGAAAGAAGTGCCGGTTCCTGAACGTGCCCGATTAATGTTGTCATATCAACAGCTATTGAAAGACCACCATGATGAGTTAGCGAGGCTTCTTTCTAGCGAAACCGGTAAAAATTTTGCTGATGCCAAGGGGGATGTCTGGCGAGGCATTGAGGTGGTTGAACAAGCAGCCAATATTGCCAGTTTGATGATGGGAGAAACGGTTGAAAATGTGGCTAGTGATATAGACAGCTATTCACTGATTCAACCTCTTGGGGTGTGCTGCGGCATAACCCCGTTTAATTTTCCTGCCATGATCCCGCTATGGATGTTTCCAATGGCGATTGCGGCGGGTAACACCTTTGTTCTAAAACCCTCCGAGCAAGTCCCATTAACAGCAATAAGACTCGCAGAATTGTTTGAGCAAGCAGGCGCGCCTAAAGGGGTACTGCAAATTGTTCATGGCAGCAAAGAGCAAGTGGATTATCTGCTGGCACATCCAGATATTCGCACTATTTCGTTTGTTGGCTCGGTGCCTGTGGCAAAGCATATCTATCAAACTGGGACGCATCATCTCAAACGGGTTCAAGCTTTTGCTGGCGCGAAAAACCATATGGTGGTCATGCCGGATGCCAATATGGAACAGGTCGTTAACCATCTCGTTGGTTCTTCGGTGGGGGCTGCAGGACAGCGCTGTATGGCAATATCTGTCGCTGTGCTGGTGGGCAATGCCATTGATGTTATCCCAGATCTTAAAGCAGCGATGCGAAAAGTGAAGCCCGGCCCATCCAATGACAATCAGGCAGCGTATGGTCCGTTGATCAGCCCAGCGGCTAAAAAGCGCGTGATCAATCTTATTGAGCAAGGCAAGCAGCAAGGTGCCACCTGTGAAGTTGATGGTTCTCACTGTCAGGTTGAAGGATACCCAGACGGTAACTGGTTAGGGCCAACCTTGTTTAGTGGTGTGTCGACAGAGATGGCGATTTATCAGCAGGAGATTTTCGGGCCTGTTCTGGTTTGCATTTCAGTGGCAACCCTTGATGAGGCCATTAACCTGATTAACAACAACCCCTATGGTAACGGCACCTCTATATTTACAGCCTGTGGAGCGGCAGCGAGGAAATTCCAACATCGTATCCAAGTGGGTCAAGTCGGAATCAACGTGCCTATTCCTGTACCACTTCCTTTCTTTTCATTTACAGGATGGCGAGGCAGTTTTTATGGTGATTTGCACGCTTACGGCAAACAAGCAGTAAGGTTTTATACCGAAACAAAAACAGTCACAGCCCGATGGTTTGATGAAGATATTCCGGACGGGCCAAATATGACCATACACCTTCGCTAAGCCTTTAATAAGGAGCTGATATGGATTTCTCTTTGACAGAAGACCAACGCGCCTTTGCTGATGCTGCGAGCCAGTTTTCGCAAGATAAATTAGCCCCAAATGCAGCCTTGTGGGATGAAAAGCAAATTTTCCCTAAAGACATTCTGAAAGAAGCTGGAGAAATGGGTTTTTTAAGCCTGTACGTTCCAGAAGAACATGGTGGATTAGGGCTTCCACGGCTGGATGCGTCCATCATTTTTGAGCAATTGGCGATGGGGTGCACATCAACCACAGCCTACATGACTATCCACAATATGGTGTCATGGATGATAGCCAGTTTTGCTACGGACGACGTCAAGCAAGAGTATTGCCCACAATTGGTTACAGGTGAAAGTCTTGGTTCATACTGCTTAACGGAAGCCAATGCAGGATCGGATGCGGCTTCGTTGACAACGACAGCAACCAAGCAAGGTGGAGAGTATGTGCTCAAAGGATCGAAGGCATTTATCTCCGGCGCAGGTGATACCGATGTACTGGTTGTAATGGCAAGGACTGATACTAACCAAAAGGGCGCATCAGGTGTTTCTGCGTTTGTTGTTCCTGCGGATGCTAAAGGGATCAGTTTTGGGCGTAAGGAGCCCAAGATGGGTTGGAATAGCCAACCGACCAGGGCCGTAACATTTGACGGTGTTCGAATTCCCGCTAGCCATTTACTTGGTAATGAAGGGGATGGCTTTAAGTTTGCGATGAAAGGGTTGGATGGCGGCCGGATCAATATTGCGACGTCTTCAATAGGCACTGCCCAGCAGGCGTTAGATCAAGCCATCCAGTATGTTGGAGAACGAAAACAGTTTGGCCAAAAACTGGGTGATTTTCAGTCCGTACAGTTCAAGTTGGCAGATATGGCAACCGAGTTAGTAGCAGCCAGGCAATTGGTTCGATATGCCGCTTATCAGTTAGATCAAAAAGCGCCAGAGGCTACAGCGTACTGTGCAATGGCCAAGCGGTTTGCAACAGACATTGGTTTTAAAATCTGTGACCAAGCTTTGCAGCTATATGGTGGTTATGGCTACATTAAGGAATATCCGCTAGAGCGCTACTTCCGTGATGTTAGGGTCCATCAAATCCTTGAAGGGACTAATGAAATAATGCGGCTTATCATTGCCCGTCGGGTACTCAGCGAAGGCTGTCGACTTCTTTAACTGCTTAACAAGAGGGTATACCTCATGTCAGATAATGTTAACTCAGGTAATGCAATAGACGTTGAAATACGTGGACACACCGCTGTGCTAACCATGAATAACCCGCCTGCTAATACCTGGACTAAAGAGAGTCTCAATCTTCTCAGGGATACCGTGCTTAAACTCAATGACGACAAGGCAGTATATGCATTGGTAATTACCGGGCAAGGAGAGAAGTTTTTTTCGGCAGGCGCGGATTTAAACTTATTTGCTGATGGCGATAAAGCGGTTGCCCTCGGGATGGCGCAAGCTTTCGGAGAGGCTTTTGAGACCCTTAGCCAATTTCGTGGGGTATCTATTGCCGCCATTAATGGTTACGCCATGGGAGGTGGCTTAGAAGTCGCTTTGGCTTGTGATATCCGTATCGCCGAGGCGCATGCCAGTTTGGCATTACCCGAGGCAAAGGTAGGCTTGCTTCCGTGTGCGGGAGGGACACAAAACCTAGCGTGGTTGGTTGGGGAAGGCTGGGCAAAACGGATCATTCTTTGCGGTGAGCGAGTGACAGCGTCACAGGCTGTAGAGATTGGACTTGTTGAACAAGTTGTTGCATCGGGTCAGGCGCTGGACTGTGCGATACAAATGGCAAGTGATGCAGCAAACCAATCTCCATCGTCAGTTGCTGCATGCAAAGCGCTAATTCAAAACTGCCGTCATTCACCTTTGACACATGGCTTAGTGAAAGAGCGTGAGCTGTTTATGAAGTTGTTTGACACTGAAGATCAAACTGAAGGGGTGCAAGCCTTTTTACAGAAGCGAAAGCCTGAGTGGAAGAACCGTTAACGATATGCGGCTTGAATAATGTAAGGGGAATAAGATGTCAGGTACGGTGAATATCAGCGAACTTGATTGCGGGAGTGGGCTCAAGTTTGGTGTCGCTGAATTAGATAATCCAGCGTCGTTAAATGCACTGAGTTATGACATGTTGGTCGTGCTTAATGAAGCCCTGCGGCATTGGCAGGATGACCATAATATTGTCGGTGTCGTTATCCATGGTGCGGGAGAGAAAGCCTTTTGTGCTGGTGGTGATGTCAGGGCAATGTACCATGTTATGCATGAAGCGAAGTCTTCAGATCACCCAGACAGTAAATTCCATGCTATCGGCTATTTGACCGATTACTTCACCGTCGAATATCAAACGGATTATCTCATTCATACATACAGTAAGCCGGTGATTGTGTGGGGGCAGGGCATCGTGATGGGGGGCGGCATCGGATTATATATCGGTGCTAGCCATAGGATTACTACTCCGGCGACAAAACTGGCTATGCCAGAAATAAGTATTGGTTTATACCCTGATGTTGGTGGCACTTGGTTTCTCAACCATTTGCCACAAGGTGTTGGGTTATTTCTGGGGTTAACCGGAGCAACGGTCAATGCCACTGATGCGCTTGCTTTATCCTTGGCTGAGCATGTATTACTGCCTGAGCAGAAAGCAGCATTTTTCGAAAGCCTGCAAAAAATGAACTGGGATGATGTGGAGCCCCATCAAGGTGTTACGCAATTGCTTGAACAGTTCGGTAAGGAGGCGATGTATACGCATCCGAATAATGAACTGATACCGTTTTTACCCGCAATACAAGCTGCTTGTCAGTACGGCTCTTTGCCGGAGATCTATAACCAAATTCAAGCCATGGCTGAACCTGTTGATGAAAAAGACGGTAAGTGGCTGAGAAAGGCAAAACAGACATTAAATGAAGGTAGTCCCATAACAGCCCACATCTGCTATCGCCAGCTTACCCAATTTCACTATGAATCGTTAGCCGATTGTTTCAGGCTCGAACTGACGTTATCCGTTCGCTGTGGAGAGCTAGGGGAATTCTATGAGGGCGTTAAATCACGGCTTATTGAGAAGACGAACCAACCCAATTGGTTATTCCCTGATATAGACAGCGTTGACCCCACTGTGATTGATACGCTTTTCACCCCACTATGGGCGGATAATGAACACCCGCTATATCGTCTGGGGCTTGCTGATTCACTTGAAGGAGCATAATGATGAATATTGCTTTTATTGGCCTTGGCAATATGGGCCACCCAATGGTGCTAAATTTGCTCAAGGCCGGTTGTCAGATATCAGTGTTCGATATCAATACCGCAGCGGCTGAATCATTGAGATCAGAAGGGGCGGCAGTTGCCAATTCTATGGAAGAGTGTGTCAAAGGGGCAGATACGGTGATGACTATGCTGCCTGCCGGTGAGCATGTCAGAGCAGTTTACCTCGGTGATCATGACGGTGGAATAGGCTTACTTCGAATGGTTGATGAGGGTACCTTTCTGATAGATTCATCAACTATCGATCCCGCATCAGCCCGGCTAGTGGCTCAAGAAGCCCATACAAAAGGGTTCGAGTTTGTTGATGCACCTGTCTCTGGCGGTGTGGCTGGCGCTCAAGCAGGTACACTGACCTTTATCGTTGGTGGTACTGAAGATGGCTTTAAGCAGGCTCAAGCAGTACTGCAATATGTCGGTAAGAATATTTTCCATGCCGGTAAGGCGGGTGATGGCCAAATGGCAAAGATCTGTAACAACTTGATGTTAGGGATCTTGATGTCTGGTACTTGCGAAGCATTGAGCTTAGGTATGGATAATGGGTTAGATCCCAAGGTGTTATCTGAAATAATGCTGCAAAGCTCTGGACGTAACTGGGCCCTTGAGCTTTATAACCCATGCCCGGGTATCATGGAAAAAGCCCCTGCGTCTAATCAGTATCAGCCAGGCTTTATGGCTAAATTAATGCTTAAAGATTTAGGTTTGGGCTTGGAAGCCGCTACCAGCAGTCAATCACCCATCCCGATGGGGACGTTAGCCCGTAATCTATATGCATTCCATAACGCGGAAGGCAATGAATTAAAAGACTTCTCTAGTTTATTTGAGTTTTATCGCAAGCAATCGAAATAATAATGGCTCTGCAGCGATAAGAAATATTGTTGGGGGATAATATGGATTTGAAGAACAGTGTAATTGCTATTACAGGTGCCGGTCAGGGCCTTGGGCAAATGATGGCGATTAGCCTAGCTCAGGCCGGTGCTGAACTTGCTTTGATTGATATGAATGAGGAAGGGCTTCATGATACTAAACAGCAGTGCCAGATGCTCAGTGCCAAGACGTTAACTTACCTAGCCGATGTCACCCATGAACAGCAGGTCGTCGCGGTATTTGAAAACATCATGGAAGACTTCGGCCAGCTTAATGGTCTAGTTAACAATGCAGGTGTGCTTAGGGATGGCTTACTGGTCAAAGCCAAGGATGACATCATCGAAAAAATGTCTTTAGAGCAGTTTTCGACTGTTATGGATGTGAATGTTACTGGGACATTTTTGTGTGCTAGGGAGGCCGTCGCCAATATGCTCAAAGCGGGTAACTCTGGTGCAATCGTTAATATTTCCAGTGTTGCAAGGGCTGGGAACATAGGGCAAACCAATTATGCAGCTTCCAAAGCGGCGGTCGCTACCATGGCGGTCTGCTGGGCGAAAGAGCTCGCGCGGTATGGGATTAGAGCTGCAGCTATCGCGCCTGGGGTCGTAGAAACAGCAATGGCTACGCAGTTAAAACCTGAAGCCATAGAAAGGCTCAAGTCTATGATACCGGTTGGTCGAATGGGGGAAGCGAGTGAGATAGCCCACGCCGTAAAATACATCTTTGAAAACGATTATTTCACCGGGCGTGTTCTAGAAATTGATGGTGGAATGCGGATGTAGTGGCCTTACCTAGCTGCTTGTTGCTTGTTGCTTGTTGCTTGGTGTTTAAGGGCCATAAAAGAACACGAACAGAGCCATGCCGCCGCCAAGAACGAACATAAGCATTGCAACAATTGAAGCGAACTTATTGAGTAGTGAAAAGAGTTTATCCATGGCTGAAATCATCATAAAAGTGTCGTTGGCAGCAAGATGCCACAGCTAGCAGTAAATTGCGATAGCGTACTCTAATTAGTAATGTTTAATTACAATTCACTAAGCTGTGGCAACAGGCTTTAGAGTACTAACTTAATCGGAAGTTGGCAAAAGACCCATGGCTTGAAGCTTGAGGAAAGCTGCTAGTGTTTTGGCATCTTTTATCTCGTTTTCTGCGACTTTGCTGAGAAATTCAGTAGGTGTCATTTTGACCACTTCAATAACTTCATCTTCATCGCATTGCGCTTGGCAAGGTTTGAGCAGTGAAGCTAAGAATAAATACTGTACTTCGTCACAGAAACCGGGAACAGGGAAAAGCTCGCCAAGGTTATGCCAGTGGCGGGCACTCAGTTGAGTTTCTTCAGCCAGTTCACGTTGAGCACAGCCCAAAATATCTTCATTACTCTCCAATGTGCCGGCAGGAAACTCCAGTATCCAATCCTTGATAGCGGGACGATACTGCTTCAGCATGATTAAGTTACCAGATTCATCAATAGGGACAATAATCACCGCTCCGGGGTGCTTAACAGTGGTAAATTCAATTTCCCGTCCATCAGGTAAAGTGTGCTGAGACTGTTCAACAGAGAAACATTTCCATTGGCAAAGGGTTTGTGTTGTCATCATTTACTACCCGTTTTGTATGTGTTTCTAGCGTAAGGGCTTTATCAGCTGATCGCAATTTGATCTTTGCCCCAGTTTTTTGCTCTCAATAGGGCACTGTCAGCTTTTATGTAGTCGAGGCTGAAATTTTGGTACTCAACTAACGTTAGGCCAATGCTGACAGTCACTGATATTTGCTTTCCATTTTCCAATTCTAGCTGCCATTGTTTAATCTCTTGTATGAGTTTCAAGGCAATGGTTTCAGCTTCTGCCTGTGAGGTATCAGGCAAGAGCAGGCAAAATTCACCATTACCCATACGTGCCAAACTATCCGCAGGCCTCAATTGCTGTTTTAAAAATTGAGATACCATGATCAAGATTTGATCGCCGGTATCTAATCCAAACCTATCATTAATGTCTTTGAGTTCATCAATATCAACAAGGACCAACGAAAGATCCTTTAGGTACCGGTTGCAACGATATGCTTGGAAAAGATATTGCTCCTCAAGGCCTTTACGATTCAACAAGCCCGTTAGAAAATCTTTCTTCGCCGTCACTTTCACCTTATTGATCGCTTCGTTGCGGTGTTGGGCCAGTAAGTAAGCCATAACCAGTACCATGGCGTATGCACTGATATTTTGTAGTGCTTCATTAATTTGTAGGTGCTTTTGAATGTACTCATCGGCGCTCATTACAACGTAGTACATGCCAAAAAGTAAGCTATACCAACAAGCATACTGGTGCCTTAGGGTAAAGAAGCACAATAATGGGATGGTGAGCGCAATGGTATTGTTTAGAAGGTTAGGGCCATCAGTATAAAAACCATAGATGCAATTTGTGGTGGTATAGATGATAAACACCCAAATCAATAAACGTGGGCTTTCAATGCGTTTGTTGAGTGTGGCAAGGAAATGACACAGTAAGGCCCCTAACAGGGCTTGGCTTGTAAGCCATAGGGAGTTTGTCGCAACGAAATAAGAAAAGGCAATGATTAGAAAATGATACCGGCGACGGGAAAGAGGATAGACAACTGCCTTTTTAGCGTTTCCTTGCTAAGTTCGATATAGGCGTGATTATCAGATTGTAATTGGTGGCTCTTGAAAACCATAGTCATGGCAAAGGTCATTCCTTGGTAAAGCGAAAATCCAGTCAATACGCAACCATGCGCAAAGACTGGATTAGCTTAATGGAAGGTGAGAACCTTGTCTAATTTTCTTGCGTAAAAAATGTAATTAATTGATCTGTGATAAACATAGCTTTTGTTATTTAACTAATGAATACTTTCAATAGCTTACTGACGGTGTCTGGTTGTTCGTTAGTGACGCCATGAGCCGTTTCAGGTAGCACAACAATGGCAGAGTTTAGATGTTTACTTAAAGCGATGCCGTTTTTCAGCGGGAATATTTTATCGCTGTCTCCCCAAATTAGCATTGTTGGTGGGAACTCATTGGTATTCGCACCTGAAATACGTGCTCTGTCGTCAACAAGAGATTGTATTAATAGCTCTTTTTCATTTTTGTAAGGAGAAAAATAACTGCTGTATATTTGATTGGCAACGAAATCAGGCATGTTTTTGGGTTCATAGAAAACATTATCAAATAGCCGTCTAACTTCATCGCTATTGGTTGGCACGAATAGCTGTTCTGGTTTCTCTACACCTGCCCTCAGGCAGAGTGCTTCGAGATCCTCGTCGCTAAATAATGGACCTGGACTGGCAATGATCACCCCTTTTTTTACACGGTCGGGTTGCATCATCATGTTGTAGGTAATGAAGCCACCATAGGAAATACCTGCCACATTCACTTCTTCTATATTGAGTGCATCAAGCAGTTGCCACATGGTGTCAGTTTGCGTTGTGAGATTGGGGGTGCCCATGCTGTAAGACTCACCAAACCACGCAAGGTCAGGGGCAATAACTTGATAGTGCTTGCTGAGCTCTAGCATTTCCTCTTTCCACGTCGCGACAGCGGTCCCGCCAAAGCCATGAATTAACAGTAAAGGCTCGCCTGTGCCACCAATCCAGTACTTTAGTTGGCCGCCCTCTTTTAGGTTAAGGATATGCTCCTGGTAACCCTGGGCATAAAGTTGGTCGTGGTCATGTTTTTCTTTCCATTGTACCAATTCACAGCCGTTGAGCATGACTGCAGTGAGGAATAGGGCAATAAACTTAACAAGTTGGCGGTTTAATTGAGCATACACGAGAACTTCTCCATTCCCAGAAATTAGAACGACATTATTATACGCTGTTTTATTTTCGTTAACACTGAACAGATTATTGCTCGCAAATTATGCATGTAATGTGATCGTTGCTTTATTTCCCATATGGTTATGATACTTTATGCTCAGTTTAACTAAGATTGTTTGAGTAAATCCTCACTCAAAGGGAGAAAAGCATGCGAGTTCTCGTCACCGGTGGTATGGGTTACATTGGCAGCCACACTTGTGTTCAGATGATTGAAGCAGGTATGACACCAATTATTGTCGATAACCTATATAACAGTAAGCAATCAGTACTGGCTCGAATTGAAAAGCTAACGGGTGTTACCCCAGCATTTTATCAAGGCGATATTCGTGATCGTGCTTTCCTAGACAAAGTGCTAGCAGAGTGTGAAGTAGAATCGGTTATTCACTTCGCTGGCCTTAAAGCGGTGGGTGAGTCGGTAGAAAAACCACTGGAATACTATGACAACAATGTTCACGGAACATTGGTACTCGTTGAAGCAATGCGTGCCGCTGGCGTGAACAGCTTGATCTTCAGCTCATCAGCAACGGTTTATGGTGATCCGGCAACTGTACCAATTACAGAAGACTTCCCGACAAGTGCGACCAACCCTTATGGTCGTAGTAAGTTGATGGTCGAAGAGTGTTTGACTGACATTCAAAAAGCTCACC
Source organism: Photobacterium sp. BZF1 (assembly GCF_014349205.1). Classification (NCBI taxonomy): domain Bacteria; kingdom Pseudomonadati; phylum Pseudomonadota; class Gammaproteobacteria; order Vibrionales; family Vibrionaceae; genus Photobacterium; species Photobacterium sp. BZF1. Next base: position 15,428 of record NZ_JACSOF010000030.1, on the reverse strand, counting down.
CTGAAATGAGTATCACATTATTGCGTTACTTCAACCCGGTTGGCTCACACCAAAGTGGTGAAATGGGTGAAGACCCGCAAGGTATTCCGAACAACCTGATGCCATTTATCTCGCAGGTTGCTGTTGGTCGCCGTGATTTCCTTTCTGTCTTTGGTGACGATTACCCGACTGTTGATGGCACAGGTGTCCGTGATTACATCCACGTACTTGATTTGGCTGATGGTCATCTGGCAGCTTTGAACCACAAAGGTAAAGAAGCAGGCCTGCATATCTACAACCTAGGCACAGGTAATGGCTTCAGCGTATTGCAGATGGTTAAGGCATTCTCTACTGCTGCGGGTGTTGACGTTGCATACAAAATTGCACCACGTCGCCCAGGTGATATTGCAGAGTGTTGGGCTGACCCTGCTAAAGCGAAAGCTGAATTACACTGGGAAGCGACACGTACTATTGAAGATATGACGGTAGATACTTGGCGTTGGCAGTCAGCTAACCCAACAGGTTATCCTGACTTATAAAAGCTAATCATATTGTATAACTTCTAAACTGCCATCGCTATGATGGCAGTTTTTTTATGTGACTAGCAAATGAGGATGGCATCCATCTTATACGATTCATCATATGAATGAACTCATCATATTCTCACTGCAAGACAAAACACTTGCAATATAATGAGGATGAAGATGAAGGAAATTATTTTTGGTGTAATGGGCAATATGGGGCCTGAAGCGGATGCACTATTTCAGGATATTGTAGCAAAAGAAGAGATTAGCCAAGGAGCGTTGAAAGATCAGGATCATATGGGCATGTTAGTCATAAAAAACCCCGATATTCCAGATCGTTCCGAAGCCATAAATGAAGGCGGAAAGGATCCTGTTCCTGAAATGGTCAAGTCAGCAAAGATCTTAGAAAAGAATAATGTTAATTATGCCGTCATGACGTGTAATACCGCGCATTATTTCCGCGAAGCTGTCCAGAAACAAACCAGTGTTTACTTGGTTGATATGCTAAAAGCAACGACAGAGGCAATAAAGGAGAAAAACCCTAATGCTGTCGTTGGGGTCCTTTGTACTACGGGCACCTATAATTCTGGTATTTATGATAGGTATTTGGACCTTGATAGTATCCACTTTTTTAAACTTGAACCTGAAGAGCAAGAGAACTACGTTCACAGTGCCATTTACGGGAAAAAAACTGGCGAAATAACGGATTGCGGTCAAGAAATAAGAGAAAAAGCGGGTATTAAATCAGGTGTTTTTGACAGTAATGCAGAATTGTTAAGCCACGCTATCCGTTCTTTACAACTTAAAGGGGTTGATACCATTATTCTTGGTTGTACTGAGCTACCTTTAGTGAGGAGCCAATTGCAGGATAATTTCCCTACCGTGTATTTTATTGATCCTATGGAAGTTGTGGCGACAAGCGTTGTTGACGCCTACAAAGAGGCTGAAAGCTTGATAGAGAATGGGTTAGCTTCTGATACACAGATTAGAAATGTAAAAGATATTAAGAGTAGGGCAGATATTGCAGCATATATCGCATATAAGGCTCGTGTGAATATTGAGTAGACTCATGCGCTAGTTGTTTGGTTAACCCCCGGCTTGATGCAGGGGGGTAAATCGTCCTTAATTCTGGTAGGGCTTAATTATCCAAAATAATACCAAACTGGTGATTGCACCAAGGGTATCCATAAGCATGTCTTTTTGTGCATCCCAGACATCACCTTGGCTGCCAAGGAATTCTATACCAGCATCTCCGCCAGCAATTGCCGCATACCACCATTCAATAATTTCGTAGCCAGCGGCAATGGCCATGATTGTAGCAAGGGCAAAAATAGTCGCCACAAGTGGCTTGCAATGACCTTTGCGGACCATGAATTCAGCAATTGGAAATGCGTAAAGCCCTATGGAGAAGTGCGCAACGCGGTCAAAATTATTACGCTGGGAACCAATCAGTTCGTTAAACCAATCAAAAGGGACATTGGCAAAGGTGTAATGGGCGCCGATGGTGTGCAGTGACATCCAAATTGCAATCAGGATATAAGCCGTATTCGAAAATTGGAAAAAGCGGTAGGTGATCAGCAATGGGGCTAGGATCAGGACGACAGGAATGATTTCGGCCAGCCAGACATCCGGGAAAACAGGATCCAAGCCAGACCAAATGATGATCAGGGTGACAATCACGAAAGTGGTGACAGGTATGGCATGGCTTCGAATTTGTGTCATTAATTCAATATCCTACATGTATGTTTCTTTCCTGAAGGTTAGCACAATAAAGATGCGGAAAACTGAATCGATGACTAGTTTGTATAGCTAGAATTCGAAGACGTAGTTTCTTTAGACCGCTGCAGGGCTGCAATCGCGGTTTCGAGTCTTGCTACGCAATCTTCATAATATAAAGTAATTTCAGCAATCCCTCGGTTTTTCGGTGGTGATTTGAGTTCAATATCTGGCTTCCCAGTTTCAATGATTAAAAATCGGTGTTTATGCGCCAATTCTCCAAATCTAGACTTGGCAGCCATTAGGCGACGTTGAGTAAACGACTGTTGTTTTCTGCCAGGGCTTCGTTTCTTTTTTTCGGCAGGTTCAAGCACTTTTTCCAAACGGAATTTTTTCCAAGGTGTTTCAGTCTTCATAGGTTTCATATTGGGAGGGGATACCAGTTTGGCTTGGTGTATATGGCTGTTCAAACTAAATGAAAAGTCAGTTCGAGTGCAGGTCATTTTGCGACAAGTCATACCGATTGTGAAAAAGCCCCATGCAAGAAGCAGGAATCTCGCATGGGGGTAACCAGTTTTAGGCCAATACCCATAGAAGAGTTCTTGGTTAGACAATATGGGTAAACAATAAGGCGCAATTAACTCCATGACTGCGCTCCTGTACTTTTTACCTGTGCTGGTCCTAGAGTGACAGGTCATTTTGCGACAAGTTCGGGTATTAAGCAGCTTATGGCAGGAAATAAGGCTGTCGTTCTTGGTTATCTTTATGAAATGGCGATAAATCTCTATCATTTTGGTGCTAGCAATTTGAAATGTGGTACAATGCCCAGCTAACCAAATTTAGAGCTGTGTGATGACTGTCACACAGGCTTGAACTGTATTATTCTTGCTCATAGTTGGGCAATTACCGGAGCATCACTTTGCAATTTAACGATCTTGGATTAGACCAGCGCCTGATTAAAAAACTTCATCATTTGGCGTTCGATAAACCAACTGAAATTCAAAAAGCAGCAATACCTGTCGGTATCTTGGGCAAAGACATCTTAGCCTCGTCAAAGACAGGTTCTGGTAAGACACTGGCATTCTTGTTGCCAGCTATGCAGCGTATGTATCGTAGCAAACCATTTACTCGTCGCGATCCTCGTGTTCTGGTTTTGACTCCAACCCGAGAACTTGCCAAGCAGGTATTTGCCCAGCTACGTACTCTTAATGCCGGTACACCATACGATGGTGCACTTATCGTTGGCGGTGAGAACTTTAACGATCAGGTGAAAGCGCTTCGCAAAGACCCAATGTTTGTTATTGCAACACCAGGTCGATTGGCTGATCACCTTGAGCACCGCAGTACGTATCTAGATGGCCTAGAAATGCTTATCCTTGATGAAGCAGACCGTATGCTTGATCTTGGTTTTGAAGCCCAGCTACGTCGTATTCACGAAGCAGCGAATCACCGTCGCCGTCAGACTATGATGTTCTCAGCAACGTTGGATCACACTGACGTTGTGAGTATTGCGAGCGATATGCTGAATGCACCAAAGCGTATTTCTATCGGCCACTCGGCAGAAGAACATACCGATATCACCCAGCGCTTCTTCCTTTGTGATCACCTAGATCACAAACAAGCTTTGCTGGACAAGGTGTTAGAAACCGAAAACTACAACCAGGTGATTATCTTTACGGCGACCCGTGCAGATACTGATCGTCTAACCAATGAGTTGAATGAGCGTAAGCTAAAGGCGGTCGCGTTGAGTGGTGATATGAACCAGACCCAGCGTAATGCCATCATGAGCCAGTTCGAACGTGATTGTCATAAGATCTTGGTGACAACCGATGTAGCCTCTCGTGGTCTGGATATCGAAAAAGTATCACACGTGATCAACTTCGATATGCCTAAGCATGCTGAAGAGTATGTTCACCGTATCGGTCGTACAGGCCGTGCAGGTAACAAAGGTGATGCGATTTCTCTTGTTGGTCCTAAAGACTGGAAGAGCTTTAAGAACGTTGAAGCTTTCTTGCAGCAGTCCATTAGCTTCTCGACTATCGAAGGTCTAGAAGGTAAGTTCAAAGGATTGAAGCCTGCGCCGAAGAAGAAATTTACTAAGAAGAAACCGACATCAGCGAAACCGGTGGCTAAGAAGACTCAAGCGAAGCCACAGGCTAAGAAGAAAATGGACAAACGCTTCTACGACAACATGGCAGTGGGTGATAACGTCTTTATCCCTAAAAAGAAAAAGCCTGCCAGTCCATCGGCTGAAGATTAATTCGAGATCAACATTCTCGAACGATAAAAAATGCCAGTCTTTAACTGGCATTTTTTTACCTATAGAAAATTAAACGGGGTTAAACAGAGGGTTGTTGAAGGTGGTTTACCAACGCTTTGACAAACCTCGCTGCTTCACCCCCCGTACATGCTCGGTGGTCAAAGGTCATAGAAAGGGGGAGGACTTTGACGGCTTTAACATTGCCGTTGTCGAGAACTAACTTTTCAATAATTCTACCTGCCCCGATAATGGCCACTTGAGGTGGAGTAACGACAGGCGTGGCATATATGCCTGCAATCGCACCGAAATTAGAAAGAGTTATAGTGGCGTGTTGAAGTTGCTCTCGGCCAATTTTCCGCTCGCGAATACCTGCAACAGTTTTATCCACCCATTGCCTTATCCCCTTGCTGCTAAATTCATCAGCATGACGCAGAACCGGGACATAGAGGCCATGTTTGCTATCGACTGCGATACCGATATTGACAGTGTGATGTAAACAACGGGTCATTGTCTCTGCATCAAACCATGCATTAAGTGCTGGCTCTTTTTGGCAAGCATCAACAATTGCCTGGACTAACCGACAGGTAATATCTTGCTCTGGTAGCCACTGCGCAAGGCTCGCTTCTTCTGTAATGGTGACGGCGGCTATATTGTGGTGAGACTCCGCCATTGCACCGACCATAGTACGGCGAGCCCCTTTCAGAACTTCCGTACCGGGTAGCTGCTTGTCACAGGCATTATAAACATCGCTATCAAGGATGACGCCATCAGGACCGCTACCTTTGATAGCATTGAGGTCAACGCCAAGCTTTTGGGCAAGTAGCCTTGCAGAGGGCATAGCGCTGAGTGGGTGTTCTGTACTCTCTTGATGGGTATTACCCACCCAAAACTCATCAACGTTGATATCGTGACTTTCTTGTGCCACGGTACCCACGACGGTGGCAGCATCGGATTTTTGCTGTTGTGCTTCTTTTGTCTGTGATTCTGCCTTGGTAGCTACATTTGTCTTTGCAACAGGGGCGGTGGATTCTTCAATCTCCAAAAGCAAGCTGCCAATGCCGATGACATCGCCGGCTTCCCCATAGCGATTAACAATGGTACCGCTGTATGGAGCAGGGACCTCAACCGTCGCTTTGGCTGTTTCGACTGTTAGCACGACCTGATCTACTTCGACATAATCCCCGATATTGATATGCCATTGCACAATTTCGGATTCAGCTAACCCTTCGCCTAAGTCGGGTAAGTTAAATGATTTCATTTCCACCCCTCCACCAGCGATTTCGCTGCATCAACAATGTCATCTTCCTGAATCATAAAATAATCTTCGTTACGGTAATAAGGCATGATGGTATCGGTACCGGTAACGCGCTTAGGTGGTGCTTTTAATAAGCACATGGCCTGTTCAGATACTCTTGTAATGATCTCTGCACCCACACCGCAAGTCTTGCAAGCTTCATGAACCACCAGAAGCCGTCCTGTTTTTTCTAGAGATTTAATAATTGTTGCCATATCAATTGGCTTGATAGTAGCCAAATCAATCACTTCAGCTTCGATACCCATATCAGACAGTGTTTGAGCGGCTTCTAGTGACTCAACGACACTCGCGCCCCAAGTGACCAAGGTAAGATCTCGGCCTTTTCTTAAGGTGAAGCAAGTATTGAGCGGCAGGGCCTCGCCATTATCAACAACGTTTGATTTCACCGTACGATAAATTCGCTTGGGCTCAAAAAACATGATGGGGTCATTGCTTCTTATCGCAGCCAATAACAAACCGTAAGCACGTTGCGGCGAAGAAGGGATAACCACAGTAAGGCCTGGTACATGGGCAAAAAGTGCTTCAACACTTTCTGAGTGGTGTTCTGGCGCGTGGATACCACCGCCAAATGGTGCGCGGAAAACGGCAGGGCAGGTCAAGCGACCCCGGGTACGGTTTCTGATCCTTGCAGCATGGCATACAAGGTGCTCCATCGCCGGGAAAACAAAGCCTTGGAATTGAAACTCAGCAACTGGGCGCAACCCCTGAGTTGCCATACCCACGGTGACACCGCCAATCAGGGCTTCAGCCAGTGGTGAGTCAATCACACGCTTACAGCCATATTTTTCCTTCAAACCAACAGTTGCCCTAAATACACCGCCGTTGTCGCCAACATCTTCACCTAGGACAACAACACGATCGTCGTGAGCCATTTCATAATGCAACGCCATATTTACGGCATCGAGGAGGGTGACTTCAGCCATGGTTACCCCCTTGCATGCGCATTGCCTTGTTGATGATGGCATCGCGTTGGCTCAGTAAATCTTCACTGAGTTCTTCATATAAGAAATCAAAAGCAGACTCAGGGGCCTGCGATGTCATGTCGAGGTACTTCTCAACAACTTTTTCTATAACATCTTTGCAATGGGCCAACCAGTTGAGATCATCTTGTTCAGACCAAGCCCCCTGTTCGATAAGGAATGTTTTCAAACGTATTATGGGTTCGTATTCCCATGCTTGTTTGAGTTCATCTTCACTGCGGTAACGCGTAGCATCGTCTGCCGTTGTATGATCGCTAAGGCGATAGCTAACGGCTTCTATCAAGGTTGCGCCTTTGCCTTTTCTGGCGTGATCCAATGATTTAGCCACGATATCGAACATGGCGACGATATCGTTGCCATCGACCGTAATTCCCTCGATACCGGCACCTTTAGCTTTGTCGGAAAGGAACTCTGCGCCGCATTGGATTGAGCGGGGGACAGAGATTGCCCATTGGTTGTTATTAATGACGAAAACCAATGGAATGTTCCATGCCCCGGCACAGTTCAGTGACTCGAGGAAGTCCCCCTTGGATGTCGCACCATCACCACATGTAACCAGAGCGACTTGATGGTTACCTTGAATTTTTAAGGCAGCAGCCACACCTACAGCATGAGTACATTGTGTTGCAATAGGAACGCAGAATGGCAGATCTTGACAGTGGGCATCGTCAGGAGAAAAATCACTACCGCGTTCATCACCGCCCCAGTATTGGAGGTTTTTTTCCATTCCAATACCGCGTGCCCACAAGGCCGGTAGATCTCGGTAGTAAGGGATAAAGACATCAGATTTTTTTAGCGCACGTCCTACCGCAATGCCAATTGCTTCGGACCCGAGGTGAGAAGGGTATGTCCCCAGTTTGCCCGTACGTTGTAGGGCGACAGCTTTATTATCATAAGTGCGGGTTAATACCATGTCACAATAGAAGCCTTTCAGGGTTGTAAGATCAGCCCATTCAGGGAGCGGATTAACCAACTTACCGCGATGATCGATGAAACGATGCATCGGCATAGCCAGAACATTCATCGTTAGCTCCTTCTGGTGCTGCCTCAAATGAGGCGGACAGCAAATATATAAGAACGTGCCTTTTGAACAGTGGATAATTTCATTAGTGTGGTGGGCGACGTTCAATAGTACTAAGTGTAATCAAATTGTTAACATTCGCTGAGGGTCGTTTTTGTTGGGGGAGTAAACTTATCGGTACACTTGATTGATTTGTCAGTAAGGAAATTTCGAGACTGGTGTTTTAGTGTTAAGACCTTGATCAGTTAACCGCGCAAGACTTGGGCCATCGCACATACTTAAGACTGTTATAAAGAGTACATCTCAAAACACAGTCTTGTGATGTATTGAATTGTTGAGCTGTTTCTTGCGGGGATTACAGTATGAAATGGTATAGCAGTTTGGCTGCGGTGATAGTGATGTCTGCATGTTCATCACAGGCAAATGTGAGTGAAATAGCTCAGCAGAAAACTCAGTACATTCAAGATGAGTGCTATGAGAACGAAGAAAGTGCACTCAATGACGCATTCAAAACCTTCATGACTGATAGGCAAGAAGAATTAGGTGGCTTGCGTGCAACATTGAGTGATGAAAACTACGAGCAGCTTGATTTTGCCTTAAAGCATTTTGTGACGTATTGGGACCAACTCCAAACTGAGCGCAATCTTGCCTGTGAGCAGCATGCTACTTGTGAATTTATCCAAATCAAGACGCCATCATTGCAGACAAATAGCGAATTCTGTGATGGAACCGGCTTTGAATATAGTGTGAGCAGGGCAAAGATAATCAACTTTTTCAGTGATATAGAGCGGTTGGAACTCCAGCAAAACCCTTGAGTTTCATTAGTGGTCGCTGCCACTGCGTCTGCATTGAAGCGCCCAATGATAGTGTCACAGCTCACACTTTGATTTTGAGTGCCACCGCAAAAAATCTCTGCTAATATCCGCCATTTCTACCCTAGAGCAAAATGAAATGGCTTCCTTTTCTATCCAGTGCCCCCACTGTAAAAAATCCACATCGATGGTTACTCAATCGCTATCCAATACCGTCAAATGTGAGCACTGTACTAAGCCTGTTTTAGACGGGCAACCGGTAGAGGCGGACGCTAAGTCTTTGGACAAAATCATTATTTCGCCTGTACCCGTCATTGCGGTGTTTTGGGGAGATAACTGTACGCCATGTAAAGCGTTCAAGCCTATCGTGGCAAAAATAGCGAAAGAGAAGCAAGGTAAGCTTCGGGTCGTTTTTGTAAATATAAATAAAAACAAAGCGCTATCTACAAAATATCGATTGCGTGGTGTCCCTACGACTATCTCATTTAAAAAGGGGCGCCAGCAGGCGGTCCTTAACACGGCTATACGTAAAAACGAGCTTATGAAGTGGTTAACAGATTCACTATCAATTTGATCACAAAAGCGTAACTGTGCTAAAGGTATAGTGTAGACAGCGGTTAATCGGCTATCTATGCAAATAAAACAAGTGGTTTCTCATCTGAATGCCGCTTTAATAATTCAACTTATCAGGTAAATGAAAAGGAGGAAATTATGGCTACTAGCCGTAAAATTAGTAAGGAGCGTTTAGCGCTGAAATTATCCCTAGCAGGCACTGTTGTTCTGTCCTCGCTAGGTATTGGCTATGGGTTATATGTCGGATCCAACGCCATTTTGCTAGACGGCATGTTCTCCTTACTCAGTATGGGAATGACAGGGTTAAGTTTGTACACAGCTTACCTTGTATCCAAACCAGACGATCAATACTTCCAGTTCGGATATGCGCACATTGAACCGTTAATCAACGTCGTCAATGGCTTGCTCATCTTACTCACATGTGTGTTTGCCTTTTTTAGTGGTGTGCAAACCATTGTCAACGGCGGCCATGAGGTTGTGCTGGAGCATGCAATTTTATATGCAGTGCTCTCGACAATCTGTTGTTTCTCTATCTATTTCACTGAAACTTATATTGCCAAAGCAGAGCAATCTGAGTTGGTAAAGGTAGATTCGCAAGAGTGGCTTATCGATGGCATTTTAAGTGCGTCAATTCTTGTCGGTTTCATTGCGGTGATGATCTTGGATCATTACGGGTATTCCCAGTGGAACCGTTATGTCGACCCAATATTGGTCTCTGCTTTATCCCTCGCAGCGATTATTCTACCTATCAAGGTGTTACGACGTAACCTCAGAGAGGTATTGCTGGTGGCGCCTCAGGATGATGTGCAGGAGAATGTTGATCGTGTCATTGCCAAACTGTCCAAACAATATCACTTTGACGACTATACCCATCATTTTGCCAAGACGGGGCGGCAGTACGATCTTGAAGTCAATATCCTCGTAAAGGACGACACTTACTGGACGACGAAACGTCAGGATCAGATCCGGCTTATTCTTTGGGAGGCTTTGTCCGATGAGCTAGGGGATACTTGGTTATCCGTCAGCTTTACTGGGCAGGCGAGGTGGCTCTAATAGCCAGATTCAGAATATCTATCTAGAAAAGGGCATTAATTGCCCTTTTTTTACTCCATAAATTAATATTTCCAATTATCCTCATACTTATAACTATATCTAATCTGAAGGTAGAAAATTTATAGCCAAAAATACTCTGGTTATTTGGGCCTTTTCAACGCAAAATATTCATTAATTAATCAATAAAGCGAAGCCTGGCAAGCGTAGTGTACATTGATTGAATAAATTACCTGCTTAAGTTGCTGTTATTAAAGAATTAGTCTGGCTGGTATTGTGAAGTTATTTCTTGGTTTACATGCAACTAGCACGAATAATATGCAAACTTTTTAGTGCATTTTTTGCTCTGTTGGGGTATCTTGTCCCCAGTCTAAAAATTGCTTCTAGATTTAGTGGTAATCTTTAGACTTACAGGCCGCATTTAGATGCTAAACGTATTCACACATTTTGATAAATCATAGGTTTATGTGATTATGGAAACATTACTGGTTATTGCTTTCATCATTGGTGGTTTCTACATTATTTGCAGAGAAAAGAAGAAATGTACCAAGGAAGTTGATTACTCTCGAGACTCTTTGTAATTCCTATTTTTTATAGAGTAATCTGCTGGTTTTCAGATGTTACCAGTATGGCTCGCTATTTTTTGAAATAGCGTAGAAATACAAAATCGCCCATATAATATTCTGCACCTTAGAGAGGTTTGAATATATAGGGCGATTTTTGTATCTAATAAACAAGCGGTTAAGCTTGCTTATCTAACCATTCATTACGCAAGCGAGTGATACGCTTCTCTGTTTCTTGCCATTTTGATGTCTTAATCAAGTCCCGGTACTCACCTGTTGGTTTTTTACAGAGTGATTCAAGTAAAGGAACTTGTGTTTGAGGTAAGCCATCCAACGCTTCAACGGCACCTTCACGGTTGTTACAGAGCATGACCATATCGCACCCAGCCTGCTGGGCTGCTAGAGCCCTTTCGCTATAGCTGCCGAGGACATCTGCACCTTTCATATTCAAGTCATCGGAAAAGACGACGCCTTTGAATCCCATATCTTCACGAAGCACTTGTTTAAGCCAGTAATTCGAACCACTTGCCGGGGAACCATCATAATGATCAAAAATAACATGCGCTGGCATCATGGCATCAAGAAGTTTAGCGTCGATCAGTGACTGGAATACCGTCATATCATGTTGTTTGATGTTATCGCGTGAATCGACAGGCGTTTCATGATGGGAGTCTGCGATAACACCGCCATGGCCAGGGAAGTGTTTACCCGTAGCAGCCATACCGGCTAGTTTCATGCCTTTGATAAACTCAGAAGCGTATTGGATAACCTGCTGAGGATCATCTGAAAATGCTCTATCTCTAATCGCTTTGCAGTCAAAGCCAAGGTCTAACACTGGAGCTAGGCTGAGATCGATATCCATAGCTAATAGTTCCGCCGCCATTAGCCAGCCACCATCATAAGCTAAAGATTTACCTTCATTACTTTGGGCAAAGGCTTTAGCTGGTGGAAGTAATGTAAACTCTTCACGGAAGCGTTGAACACGGCCACCTTCTTGATCGACAGCAATAAGGAGAGGGCGCTTTGCTGTATTACGGATATCTTTTGTCAATGCGCGAAGTTGTTCACGATCATGATAGTTACGAGCGAAAAAAATAATACCACCGACGGTAGGGTGTTGGATGATCTCGCGATCTTCTGCATCTAGCTCATAGCCAGCTACATCAAGCATCAGAGGGCCCATGAATTCTCCTTACGGAATTTATCTAATAATTACAACCAGATAATTATGCCCTATATTCAGGGATTACCATACTAAACACGCTTAATTATAGAGAGATTTAACTCACTATTAGCAAAGCTGGCTCTATTAGCTGAAATCAAATCATCTTTTTCCCACAATAAGTGTGACCTGAAGGGTTTATTTTGTTTCCCATGAGAAACATTAAGTTTTGTAATGGATTTCATTAGAAGCTGAGGTTTTATCGTAATTTAATTAAGTTGTTGAATTTTGGTTGAAATTAGTAGTGGAGAGTATTTGCTTCGAATGTAACTTGTTTTTGTTGCATTAAAAATGTGATCGGTGCCACTTTAATGCTTTCATTTGTTCCTTAAACTGTTTCCTTAACAGTCCAATTAAGGAAATGAATGATGTCTACCTTGGTCGCTATTGCTATTACAACTGGAATTCTCTCAGGGATATGGGGATGGGTTGCAGTATCACTTGGTTTGCTTAGTTGGGCAGGTTTTCTAGGCTGTACGGCATATTTTGCATCTCCAAAAGATGGGCCTAAGGGACTGTTGCTGAGTCTAGCGACCACTATGAGTGGTGTGTTTTGGGCTATGGTCATTATCCATCTCTCAACCTCCGTTGGGATTGAGATCATCGGCTATGTCATTACTGCTGTTGTCGCTTTCTTTATGTGTGTTCAGGCAAAACAAGCTTGGCTGAGCTTTATCCCTGGCACCTTTATCGGTTCTTGTGCAACATTTGCGGCTGCCGGAGATTGGCAGTTGGTCGTGCCTTCGCTAGTACTGGGTATTGTCTTTGGTTATACAATGAAAGCATCAGGTTTGTGGTTGCAGCAGAAGTTGGCTAAACCAGAGGGAAGCCTTGCGACAGCAGAATAAACGTTAGATTATTTGTGAAAAAGCCGCATCAGCGGCTTTTTTCGCATGTGAGTGTCGCAAGATTACAAGCTAGGGATGTAAAGACCGTTGAACGCTTTGATAAGTGGTTGCAATGAGTTTGCGGCCTCTGGCTTGGGAGCGAGAACACACACCCTCAGTCCTTCATCAAGTAATTGTTGTACTTGGGCCTTTAATGACTCTTCACTATACGGTTCTCGATCGGCATCTCGTCGGCACAAATCAACAAAAGCATCATCAGCACCTTTCAACGTACCCACTTTACCGGGGTAGAGAACAAACTCGGCTTGCTGCATTAAGCGTAATGCTTTCAATGTCAGCATTTCAGTGTCTGTGCCTGTTTCTATCAAATACAAAGCTGCCTGAGGGGCATGTTTGGACTGAAGTAGTTCTACAAAGACACACTCAAGCTCTTCCTTTGTTTTGGCCTGTTCTACTGCAGGGTGACGGAAAAACAGTTCCCAGAACTTACGTCGCTCGTTAACGGTCGAATAGGTCTCTTTAATACGCTCTCTTTGCTCGCCAGCATAACCTGCAAGAAGTGAAAGGTTGTGCGGCAGTTGTGTTTCTAGTTTTTCTCGAAGGTAACGAACAAGAACGGGAGAGGCGCCTCCACTCGATACCGCAACTTGAATTGGGCTTCTATCGATCATGGAAGGGGTAATGAAGTCACAATACTCTTTATCATCGACTACATTTATCCAGATGCCTAGATCTGTTGCATCCTTATGGACTTGATGATTCAGAGAAGGAATATCTGTTGTAGCCCAAACTTGATATGCACCTTCTAGATCACTTTTTTCGTAGGACTTATTTTTCCAATCAATATGACCATTGTTTACTAATGCGGCTAGATGGTTGTGAAGCTTGGGTGAAACAACAGTAATGGATGCGTCAGCTTTACGAAGTAAGTCTACTTTTCGGCAAGCAACTTCGCCTCCGCCTATAACTGTTACTTTTCTCTGTTTAACAGAGAGGAAAATCGGGAAATAGTCCATATTAGATATTCTTTCTAGGTATATATGCTATCTCTAAGTCACTGACTTGTAGTGATATCTTTTTCTAGCTACTATGAAAACACAAAATTATAAGGTTTGAAATAATTTGAAACACTTGCTTGGTGGAAATGTTTCAATACACATAACTGTTCAGCTTGGATTAAAGGCATAATGCTAGTTTATGCGAACTATAATGTTAGTTTTTTTTGAAACCTTAAATAATCTCAACTTACTCTGATTTCACTAGAATGATTAGCCATTTAGCGATAGCCTGAGTAACTGAATATAACAAATTTTAAGCGTAGTTTTTACATAAATTTAAGATGGTCGGCAATATGAATAAAAAACTTATGTTAGCGACACTGATAAGCGCTAGTCTGCTTGTTGGTTGTGGCGATAAGTCGTCTGGTCCAGCAGGAGGAATGGTTCCGCTAGTTGCTGTTCAGCCTGTTACTGTGATCGATTACCAACAGGGCAAGCAATTTGTTGGTAGGACTGAAGCTTTAGAAGATGTGGCCATCACAGCTCAAGTTTCAGGCTACCTTAAATCACGTTCGTTCAATGAGGGTGAAACGGTTGAAAAAGGGCAAGTTCTATTTGAAATTGAACCTGCCGCTTATGAAGCTCGTGTAGCAAGTGCTGTGGCTGCTATTGCCCAAGCTGAAGCAACATTGGAGCGCGCTAATCTAGACTGGAAACGTGGTCAGAACCTTTTGCCTCGGGGCAGTATTAGCCAATCTGAATTTGACCGCCTAACCGCAGAAAAGCTAAGTGCTGAAGCGCAGGTTAAATCAGCCAATGCGCAGTTGAAGTCTGCAGAAGTTGATTTGTCATTTACTAAGATCACCGCTCCATTTACTGGCCGTATCAGTGATAGCAAGGCCAGTATTGGTGATCTTGTTTCGCCAAGCTCAGGTGTATTGACCACTTTGGTTAGCCTTGATCCAATGCAAGCCTCTTTTAACGTGAGTGAACGTGAACGTCTGAATCTTGGTATCGATAACTTAGACGGTGCAGGCGAAGGGCAGGGCGATGTTGAAGTTGTATTGACGCTAACTAATGGCAAAGAATATAGCGAATTGGGTAAGGTTGACTTTATTGGTAACCGTATCGATCTGCAGACCGGTACTATTGCAATGCGTGCAAGCTTTGCAAACCCAGAGCAGTCTCTGCTTCCTGGTCAGCATGTTCAAGTATTCCTACGTGAGAAAGAGCCTGTCAAACGTATCGTGATCCCACGTCGTGCGGTACAGAGTGATTTGGAAGGTGACTTCGTCATGGTGCTTGCCGAGGAAAATGTTGCTGAGCGCCGTAATGTCGTTCTTGGCCCTCAGACCGAACACGGTATCATCATCGCGGAAGGTATCAACGATGATGACGTTGTAATGACTAAAGGTCTTCAGCGTGTCCGTAACGGTGTGACAGTACGAGTTGAAGAAACAGGGGCGCAAGAGTAATCATGCTGAGTCGCTTTTTTATCCAGCGCCCCAAGTTCGCGCTGGTCATTTCGATTATTCTGACACTGGCGGGTGCGATAGCCGTACTTAAC